>NZ_FORX01000009.1 GCF_900114115.1 Desulfomicrobium apsheronum
CGAACGTCTGAAAGACATCAGCGACCTTTCGGATTCTTTTCAGCACACTGGCACCCACCAGCCTTTTTTTCGTTCATGATACGTTCAAAAATTGTAGATTTTCCGTTTTGAATAACATCCTGCTCAATATCGTCGGATGTATAGCCAAAACAATAGCATACGAGTTCTGACATAATCAAACTCCTTAAAGAAATTTTCCGATGAATGCATGATTTTCTCTGAATTGATTACGGCCAGGATGACGGCGATGTCAATTTTTGGCTCTGACGTCGGAAGGAATTTTTCAACACGCTGTTAGGGTGCCCAGTCACAGTCGCCCTGGCGTGGCTGTGGCTGGTGGACGGGGTACGTCCACATGTTTGGGACTTTGTTGGTGCGGCGGTGACACTGCTCGGCATGGGAATCATTATGTTCGCGCCCCGGGGAGGATGACCGATTCCGAAATGACACCCAATTCAATTCCAGGTTTGTGGACAGTGGACGGAACCGGGGTTCAAAACCGGATACGAAGCGACAAGAACCCATCCAACTTAGTTGCGTCCCCCATAAAATTGAGAGAGGCGGGAGTGTACCCAGCGTCATCCTTCTGATTGATATCGAGCCTGTTTGAAGTCATCCAGGGCCATGACTGCAACGAAGAGCGAGGTCTTTGTCTACGGAACCGGTGATAGAGCGAATCGTGAAAAAGGAGATGAGAACGCTCACGATCACGAAACCGCCAAGAAGGATAAGAATATATATTTCCGCAGCGCTGGCCTGCTTGTCGGCATGAACAGAAGCAGCCAGAGATCTCTCTTCCATGACCGTGACCAAGTCGTCCAACGATTGCAGATATGCGCTCTGGGCTTGGCGCATTTCCCCAAACATCAATTGGAGGGCATCCTGAATTTGTCCTTCCGTAACCAACCCTATGAATTTATCCGAAACTTGGACGTATGTGTTTCTCAATTCCGCAGCTGCTTTGACTAGCGCCACGCCCTTTTCATCTGAAACTTTCTTTATCAATATCGCAAAAAGTTTATTTTCATTCTTTCGATAGACAGCTATACGCTGTAATTCATTTTCCTTTAGACTTTTATCAGGATCAATAATGATAGTTATGAACTCACTAGCGACGATACTAACATTATTAATAATATTATTTACTTGCGTAATTTGAAAAATAAGTTTTGTAATGTCATTAATATTACTTTTGCCTGCATGTAGAGCTAGTGAACTGTAAAGTCCAATACCAACCATGAGTATGGTTATCACTCCATAACTTAAAATCATCCGCGTACTAATTTTTATATTTTCAAGCATTATTATTGTAATTATCTTTCAAGCAAAACCATACAGTTAGAAAAATATCACATTTTTACTCTAAAAGACTCGGAGACATTCCAAAGTGAGACGTGCAACCATTCAGTGCCCAAGCATGGAGTAGCCATGCTGCGTACATTAAGGATACCGGGATCATGGCCTATGATCCCGGTATGTATATATAAACCCCGCTCGAAGGCGTGGACGATTTCAACTCGCTTTTATAGCACGTCATAATTGTAGATTTTTAGAAAAGTGCACGCATATACTTAGCCAGTCCTGAAAAACTCTAAAAACGCCCCGTCAGACACAATCCTATACCGGCCGAACTTTGGGTTGAAAAACGCGCCCAAACAACTTGAGGCACAAAAAATAGTATCCGGATGAAGTTGAACGCTGCGCAGGCCATGAGACTTCGAAAATTTTGCGCACGCCGCCTTCACCGATGCGCCGCCGAGTAGGTCAGGTCCGAGAAGCGGAGCCAGAAATTGGCAGATCTACCTCCCTAGGAGCGGGTCTTCCTGGCCAATTTCTGGGGATTTTTTATTTATTTCAGATAGATTTCCGTTTTAGCGACTGTAAAAACAACCCCGAAAGTCGAGATTCCTTAGTCAAAATCAAATATTTCCGACAAAAAACCTTCGCGCTTCTTTTTGTGACGACCGTCGTGGTTATGCGGTTGATGACCATAAGTAGGCATGGATTGATATGCTAGCGATGGTTTTTCATTTTTTTTGCGTAGGCACTACCACAGATCTTTCAATAATTTTGTCCAGTTCCCCTCTATCCAACCAAACTCTTCGACATTGTGGACAATAATCAATTTCAATTCCTTGCCGTTCGGACATAATTAAGTTGACATTATTGCAAATTGGACAGTTCATACTTTACTCTCCTCTTAATGTTGAATGGATTTTTAACTTCAGTGTTGTTGTGACAAAGTCTGGAAAAACATCCCTACAAGAATAGGAGATGTCTGGCCCGCATCGCATCCAATATCACTCTGTTTGAGGCAACATAAGATCAGTCTGATCTCGGCGCATTATAACTCTTTAGCCTGCAACAATCTTTGATGTGTCGGAGATTATTTTTGTTGGGTCAGATAATTTGCCCTTCACCCTGATTTCAAAGTGAAGGTTAGCCCCAGTGGTACGCCCTGTTCGCCCCACTTGACCTAGAACCAGTCCTCCACGAATTTGTTGCCCCTTGCGGACGAAAATAGTTCGAAGGTGGGCATAACGGCTTTTCACGCCATTTGCGTGGAGAATGTCTACCGTTTGTCCGTAATCCTCCACCCAACCTGCCTTGACCACAACTCCATCTGACCAGGCCAGTACCTCTGTACCAGCCGGGCGAGAAATATCGATACCTTTGTGAAAAGTCTTTCGCTTGTTGATTGGATCGCGCCGGATTCCAAATTTAGAAGAGGCCGCGAGCTTGCGTTTAGGTTTTACCGGTTTGTGAAGCCGTCCGTCAGTCATGGGAATTCCCGTGTCTGCGTTGCTTGGGATGGCTTCCAAAGTCAGCACGCTAACAATCAGAAACAAAATTGAATAGAACACAATCCGTTTTAAACGGTTCTGAGCAACGAGGCGTGTGGGGCCTTGATTCACCACGAATTCTCCTTCAGCTACTATAATCGGTGTGTTGATTTGCTATCGCTTGATTTGTAACAGACGCAAACCATTGAAGATAACCAAAAGTGACGATCCCAGGTCCGCTAGGATCGCGGTCCATAGCGTGGCCATTTGAAAAACCGCCAACAGGAGAAATACGGCCTTAACGCCCAGTGCGAACCAGATGTTCGCCTTGATTGTCCCCATCGTCCGGCGCGAATGCCGGATGAGCCAGGGCAGCTTGGAAAGATCGTCGGACATGAGTGCCACGTCGGCGGTTTCAATGGCTACATCCGTGCCGATTGACCCCATGGCGATGCCCAGATGCGAGGCCGCCAGCGCCGGGGCGTCGTTAACGCCATCGCCGACCATCCCGACCAGTTTGCCGGACGCCACCAACTCCGTCACCACCCGGGTCTTGTCCTCCGGCATAAGATCGGACCTGTACTGCGTCACCCCGGTTTCAGCGGCAATCTTTGCTGCGGTTTTGTCGTTGTCACCGGTAAGCATGACAATCGTGTCCACGCCGAGCAGGGCGAGTTCTTTCAGGGCGTCCCTGGATTGGGAGCGCACCCTATCCTCTACTGTGAGACAGCCCAGCACCTTCTCTTCAGTCCAGACCAGTACGAATGTTCCAGCAGACTGAGCATGGCGGTCGATGGCCTGCTCAAGCTCGTCTGTTCTGGCAACGAGCCCTGTCTCGGCTAGAAAACGCGGATTGCCGATGAAATACGTGGTCTCCCGGATGCGCCCCTGCGCTCCCAGGCCAGGTCTGGCCTGCGCATCTTCAACATGCACCAGAGGGGCTTCAATGGAAGAGGCATGCCGCATGATGGCCTGGCCCACGGGGTGGCTGCTGCGTGATTCCAGGGCGGCGGCCACGCCCAGCAGTTCTGATTCGGAAATGCCGCTGAATGCCGTCACCTCGGTCACGGAAGGCCTGCCGTGGGTGAGCGTGCCGGTTTTGTCCAGGGCGATGGCGTTCAGGGTGGCGGGCACTTCCAGAAATACTCCTCCCTTGACCAGCACGCCGTTTCGGGCCGCCGAAGCCAGCGCTGCGACGATGCTCACCGGTGTGGAGATCACCAGGGCGCACGGACAGGAGATCACCAGAATGACCAGCGCTTCATAAAACCATTTGTCCCAGGCTCCGCCAAAAAAAATGGGGGGGACCACTGCGAACAGGATGGCCACTGCGACCATCATCGGCGTGTATACGGCTGCGAATTTTTCCACCCATTGCACGGCCTTGGCGCGCCGGGACTGAGCTTGCTCCACCATGCGCATGATCCTGGCCAGGGTGGATTCGGACGACAGCTTGGTGGTCTCCACCTCCAGCGCGCCATCGGCGTTGATGGTGCCCGCGTAGACCACGTCACCGAGCGTTTTCGTCACCGGCATGGATTCGCCCGTTATGGGTGACTGGTCCACGGCCGATATGCCGGAGAGCACGACGCCATCCAAAGGGACACGATCACCGGGCCGAATCAGGACACGTGAACCGGTGGGGACATCCTGCACCGGGGTTTCAACCGGAGAGGCAGACAACGGAGAAAAAACAAGCGCTTTCTCCGGGGCCAGACTCATGAGGGCCTGGATGGCATTTCGCGCTCGCCCGATGCTCCAGGCCTCGAGTTGATTGGCCAGGGCGAAGAGGAAGGCCACGGAGGCCCCTTCGGAGTACTCGCCGATAGCCATGGCTCCACACACGGCCAGCACCATGAGCAGATTCATGTCCGGGCGCAGCGCGCGAAGCGAACGGATCGCCTTGGGCAGCACGTGCCATACGCCGCCGAGCGCCGCCAGAATCCAGAGGAGCTTGGCGGCGACGGGTGCTGCGCCGCTTGCCTTGAAGGCGGCGAGGATGGAGCCGTGCTCGGTCATCATAATGGCCAGCCCGCCCGCCCAGAGCAGCCCGCTGACCACGCAGAGCAGCTCACGCCCACGGCGTTCCCAGAGGCTTCCCCTGGCGGGGCACGTGCCGCCGCAGCATGCGCAGGACGGCAGCGCGTCCACAAAGAGTTCGGCTTTCATTCCCGTCGCATTGATGGCCTCCGCCACGTTCTCTGCGTTTACGAGCAGGCCGGAGAGGTCCACGTGCAGTTTGCGGCCGAGCAGATCGAATTCCAGCCGGGATTCCTGTCCCACGAAAGGCAGCAGCACCTTTTTAAGGACCGCAACCTCTTCGGAGCAGTCCATATCCTTGATGACGAATGTCGTTTTTTGCATTCGAAAACTCCTGATTCCTGATCGTCAGTTCCCGACACGCGCTGGGGTCAGCAGGTTGTCCATGGCAAGATCAACGGGTATCTTTTCGTCCAGAATGACTACGTCAAAACGCACCTCCGGCTCATGGTTTCTGGCTGACTCCGACTGCCGACTCATTATATTTTCCAGCCGAACCAAGCTCACATACTTGCCCTTGGGGAAGGGACGCACCCACGCTGTGGCGCTGTCAGGTGCCAGGATTCCTCGATTTCCAGGTCCCAATCCGCCTCCAAGTAAAACATCCAAAGGTTCCGAAGTTCCATTGAACTTGTCTAAAAACGCCTGCTCAGCCTGTGCACCCCAGGGACTAATACCAATAATCACGTCCACGGCAGAGCGCATCGTGAGAGCCTCTTTTCTGACTGCCTCCATGTCAGCAACGGAAGGTGCTGTTTCAGGAGTCGCGAGTACTGGGAAATACACCAGCCCAATGCGCATGTTCTTACGCTCAATGATTTTGCTCACCACCGTGCCGGGAGGTATCATCCAAGTTTTGAGTGCTACGGGCATATCCTGCCCCAGCACAGCAACGTCCGCTGGCGTGAGCATCATGGCGTCGTACTCCAGAGCGTCATAGGCTTGCCCAATAATTCCTGGGGACTTGGCCGCAGGGTTCAATTTTTGGTCGATACTGGACAATTCATAAGGACCAGCCAGAAAAAGTCGAACCGTCTCGGCTTCGCCTTCTTTTTTCTTCGAGGCAATGAGGGTGGCCCGCCGGGCCAACCCGCCAATGAGTTTACCGCCTCAGTCGGGGCACGGGTCAAAATACCCAGAGGTGTTGGCTGTGTAGTATATTTCGAGAGCCTGCCCGGCGGTATGGGCCTCTGCGGGTAGCAGAGCGCACAGAGCAAAGAAAAGAAAGAGAATACGAGTCATTGATATGCTCCTTGGCTACTTAGTCTCCGCAAGCTCGTTTTCGATCGCCATAACCAATTCCCGGTCTTCTGGTTTTAGGGCTAAGGCCTGCTGAAAGAATTTTTTCGCTTCGTCCGGTTTCTGAAGTCCGTACTTGTTAATCGCACCGAGGTAATAAAGGGCTTGGGGCGATTCAGGCTGGGCCTGTAAAATAAACTCATACTCGGCTATCGCCTCCGCATATCGTTCGAGTTGAATCAGCGTAAACCCTCGGTGGTAATGTGCTCCAATATTTTTCGGATCAAGTTCGACCACCTTTGACCAAAAATGTTCGGATTTTTGCCAATCTTTGGAACGGCTGAAGATTTCGGCCAAACCGATGAGGGCATCCGCGTCTTGAGGGTTTGCCTTGATTCTGGCCATGAGAGGAGCCAGTTCTGACATTTCGTCAGATTGGCCGGTTTTCTTCTGCCCAGCCTGGTGTTCAAAAGGGGCGTTTGCACCTGTAAAAAATGCGGTCAAAAAAATCGCAATGATAGCTGCGCCCATCATCGCCACGACTATTTTTCGTATTGGAAATTCAGCATATGTGGACACGTTATTCATCGGAATGATCTCCCTGCGCTCTGCGAGTGCGCCACGCCAGCAGTGGTAAAAGAGTAACGCCTAAGCTTCCGATCCATACCCAGTTCACCATGGGGTTGATGCTCACTTTGAGTGGCTGTACGCGCTCGCCTTCGATATCGTGGATTGTGGCGTAAAGTTCGTCTCCCAAGCTGAAAAGGGTTGAGACCTCGCTGTTGGGATGATCGTAGTTGCGGTACAAACGCCGTTGCGGGGTCAGTTCGCCTAAGCGTTTTCCGTCTTTGCTGACTGTGATTACCGCCTCTTCGATAGCCAGTTCGGGTTTTTTCTCTGTTCGGAGTTTCGTGTATTCGAACAAGTATCCGCCGAATGAGAAATTTTCACCTGGCGAGAGGGGTACTTCGTGGGTTTTCTGGAATGGCCCCGAGACAGCCACGCCCAGCACGAGTACAGCGAAAAGCAAGTGAGATCCGTGGCTGGACAGGAACGCACGTGAGCGAAAGGCTTTGGGCTGAAGGACGGCCAACAAGACTACGGATACAGCCACTGCCACGGCCGCTCCGACCGCCGTTACAGCCAGTAACGGCCTGACTCCCAGCCAGAGCCCGATGACGAAAACGCATATCCAGGCAGCAACCGGGATCATGGCGACCTTTGGTTTCCAAAAGCCACCCTTCCAGCCAAGCCAGGGGGCAAGGGCTAGTAGCATGGCCATGGCTGTGAACAGCGGCAAACAAATTGTGTTATAAAAGCCTTGATTAACCCCAACAGGATTAGTTTCCCACAACTGGCTGATCACTGGCCAAAGTGTACCCATGAGAACAATGGCACCCAAGACCATCAGTAGCCATACCAATAACACAACCATCCCTTGCTTGCTATCCAGATTAGGAAGAGAGGAGCCTTCCCCTGCCGGTCGCGCCAAAGCTACAGCCACGCTCACGAGCATCCCGAAAGAAATGGCCAAAATAAGGGGCAGCGCCACTCCTCCCTCGCCAAAGGCATGCAGGGATTCGACCACGCCGCTACGAACCAGATATGTGGCGAAAATACACAGGAGCAGGGTCAGGCAAGCAAGGAATACGTTCGTGCGTGGCAAGGCTCCGAAACGTCGCTCAATGATGGACGTGTGAAGAAATGCCGTGGCCGAAAACCAAGGGATCAGTGACGCGTTTTCAACCGGATCCCAGGCCCAGTATCCGCCCCAACCCAGCTCCATATATGCCCACCAGCCACCCAGAAGAATACCGGAGGTGAGTAGCGACCAAGAAGCGACATTCCAGTTATGAGCTCCTTCCACCCATAATCTGCGTTCTCCGGTCATTGTGGAGGCTAGAGCCAGACAGGCTGGAATGGTGAATCCCGCATACCCAATGAAAAGCAGCGGAGGGTGGAGTACCATGCCGAAGTTTCGCAGGAGCGGATTGAGGCCTTGCCCATCGACTGGTGGCGTGACAAGTGTGACAAAAGGGCTGCTCGGGCCGGTGAGAAGCAGAAGGAAAAATGCCTGCACCGGCAGGAAAAACATCCAGAAGTACAGCTTCGTCTTGGGATCGAGTTTTTGGTACGTGTTTGAGAACAGAAAAAGTACGCTTGCCGCGCCCATCACCAGCGCCCAGAAGAGCAGTGACCCGGCTTGGCCCGCCCAAAAAGCGGTGATGGCATAAAATAGCGGCAGGGTGCTGTCCGTGTATTGAGTGACGTAAGATAAGGTGAAGTCTCTGCTCACCAGCGCTCGGAGAAGAATAGCGGACGCGAAAGCCACCAGGATGACTGACGACATATTCAGCCGCTCCAGCCAGGGCAAAGCCTTACCACGCTCTGTCCATGCCTCGATACAAGCGAGTCCGGCACCCAAAATCGAAAGAAGCAACGCAAAGAGCATCGCTCCGTGAGCAAAGAGATACATCTAACCTCCGTAAAAACGAGGCCGAAGCCCCGGATAGAGTAATGGCGAGCGCAATGTGTTTCGCCTTTTTGAACAGAGCCGTCGTCATGAAATCTTACTGTTTTTTTCTTCAGTTGGCTGCACGGCAGTGCTCAAGGCAGAATTGATGAGTGCCCACATTATTTTTTTCCCCCACTCGTGATTCTTGCGCATTTCAGCCATCCGCAACGATTTTGTTCTTCTGTCCCATCACTGGGATACCGGACAGAGACCCTACAAAAGCAAATCTTGGGCCAGCATAAAAATACTGAAATTAATGAGAATATTTTAAAGAATCCTGGCCCAGAGGGCCAGGACTTGGGATAACCCCTAGAAGGGGTATAACTGCCTTGCCCCCAAAGGAGGCAAGGTTGCCGCTGTCCCCTTCGAGACACTATCTCTCAAGTTTACGTTCTTGTTCTTCTTGATATTTTACATACTTTCGAATTTTATCAGCATCTAAACCGACGGTATCGACACAGTAACCACGTGCCCAAAAATGATTACCCCAATAGGGCTTACGCTTCAGTTCCCGGAATTTGTTGAATATCCGTATGGCCGTTCGCCCTTTGACAGTCCCGACAAAGTTGGAAATACACACCTTCGGCGGAACATAGGTTAACAGATGCACATGATCTGGCTGGACGTTGAGTTCCAATAGCTGGCAGCCTTGGTGTTCACAAAAAGCACGAATGCACCGATCTGCCTCAACTCCAACCGCTCCTCCCAATATCCGAAACCGATATTTGGGGGTCCAGACGATATGATATTGGCAATACCATATCGTGTGAGATAGCTTGAAAAAGCGGCCCATGGTGTTCTCCTTGTTCAGTTGTGGGGACAACGGAACTTCGGAGATACCATGGGACGTTCAACTGGCATAGCCGTTGAACTCTGACCAGGCCCAGAGGGCCTGGTTTTCTATACTGTCAATAAATAAAAAACAAAAAAGACGCCGTCTTGCACAAGGGTTCACATTAGTCTGCACAAGCCTACACTAATTTATCCCCCTCACACTTAAATGACAGAAGCTCGTGTTGGAACTCGGTGAATCATTCCATCTTGAGCAGTTATTGCTTTGGGCTTCAGACTGCCTTTAAAAAAACATCCCCGCACGAACTCGTGTCCATGCGGGGAAAGGGATTGCTGGTTTCAATGCGCTGATATCGGTGTGGCAAGGTTACTGATTGACAGGGGCGTTGCCTCCGTGGCCAGTGGGGGTATGGTTAATAGTGCCGTTTCCAGGCTGCATTCCGTTACCCATCATACCCATTCCGCCTTGCTGCATTCCGCCACCCATCATACCCATTCCGCCTTGCTGCATTCCGCCACCCATCATACCCATTCCGCCTTGCTGCATTCCACCACCCATCATACCCATTCCGCCTTGCTGCATTCCGCCACCCATCATACCCATTCCGCCTTGCTGCATTCCACCGTTCATCATCGGACAGTTACCCATGGGCATAATACCCTCCTTGGCCATCTGCTTGTTCAGTTTGACTTGTTCTGTGTACAAATTGGCGCGTAAGGCATTGATTTCCGTGGTCAAGGCTTCGACCTTTTTGTCATCGGTCTTTCCGCTGTAAAGTTGGGCATTGAGTTCGGATTCCTTGGCTAAAAGTTGCTTGTTCAGGTCTGCTGTCGCGGCAGAGAAGTTTGCGTGCATCTTTTGCATGGTAGCCTGTTGTGCCGGGCTCATTCCCATCATTCCTCCACCCATCATTCCATGTCCCTGCCCACTTGCAAGGCCGGTGAAGATGGTTACAAAAGCCAAGGTCAAAGTCAGGGCAATAGCGTTACGATACGTTTTCATGATTGTTCTCCTTTTGAGGTTAATTTGATTTTTTCGCCTTGGCCGCAATCGGGCAAGGCGAAGTTGGCATTGATGAGCGTGCAAGGCAGTCTGCGCCGTGTGTGGTCTAAAGCATGGATCTCAAGTTGTTGTATTCCTCCATGTTAATTTCGCCCCTGGCCAGGCGAATTTTCAAAATTTGCATGGAGTCCGATCTGTCCGCTGAAGGGTTTCCTCCGCGTCGGTTCCACAATTTTGCGCATATGAGCATTCCCAAGCCCACCAGGAGTAAGATTCCCCATAGGGGGGAGTGCCCCATTATCCATCCGCCAAGGCCAAGTCCAGGGAGTGTCCCACAATTCCACATGACCTATCCTCCGTTGTGTTTCTCGTTGTCAGTTGGATCTTTATTTACAAGAGGCGTGCCATGAATGTCTCTTGCACATAACAATCCGATATAATGTGTTTTATATGTTTTGTACTGCAAATTAGGCAAAGCGATGTCCAGCAGAGCGAGTAATTTTGTGGCGAAAATCTGGACGACATGGGTAAAACAGTTACATGTCGTAGGCGAGAGGATTACCATGAACACCATGGCGGAATAAAAACGAAGCCCCGGATAAATCCGTGGCTGGTGGCAGGCTTGACGGTCATTCTGGGGCTTGCCGTGTCCGTGTTCACGGTGCTCAAGCCTACACTGATTTATCCCTTCACACTTAAATGACAGAAGCTCGTGTTTGAACCCGGTGAGTCATTCAATCTTGGCAGTTATTGCTTTAGGCTTCTGGCTGCCGGCTTTTGAAAGGACAACCCCGCACGCCAACGTGGACATGCGGGGATTTGGAGTCCAATCATACCTATTTTCAAGTTTGTTCGGGACATCTAACAGGAGAGTGTTTGTCGCAGATGTGAAACGGTGCTATTCTCTTCCGCCTCCACCTTCGTGGCCACCGCCACCGTCATTGCCGCCGCCGCCTTCGTGGCCACCGCCTCCGCCATTGCCGCCTCCACCTTCGTGGCCACCGCCTCCGCCATTGCCGCTTCCCCCACTACTACCACCTCGACCGTTTTCACTATCGCCATTCTTACCTCTGTCACTGTAGCCACCCATGCCGCTTATTTCGCTACCGTGGCTACCACCGCCAGCAGAGCCGCTTTTACCTGCGTGGGTAGTTTTAGAGGCATCCTTGCCCAATCCAGCGGTATGCTGAGATTCGATCTCATTATGATCCATAACCCCGTCTTTGTCGGCATCTACGTGACCATATCCATTGCCAATGCCATGTTCAGCATGGACAGCTTCCATCTCAGCATGATCAACGACTCCGTCCATATTGATATCCGAGTTTTCATATCCTGGATAAGCTGTGCCAAACTCTTTTGTGGACACAATACCGTCCTGGTTTGTATCTAAAGATCCTTTGAATTCGGACGCATCTCCAGATTTTACCCCATTCAGAGAGAAAAAAAGCAATGTCCCAAATGCAAAAATTGCAATACTATGTTTTTTCGGCACACATTCTCCATTTTATCTGTTAAAATGTTCATTTCTTGTGCTCAATGTTTATATAGGTAATAATTATGCACAATATCTACATTAAATTTTATTTCTAACAGAGATATTGTGCATAGTTTAAACATTAAAGACATTATAGTGCATTAATTTAGCATTCAGCTTATTCTTATAAGCCGGGCAATATCAGTAATGCATTCCGTTGCTCATGCCCATACAGCCATTCATCATCCCACCATGCTGCATTCCGCCACCCATCATGCCCATCCCTCCGTGCATCATAGGGCAGCCCATAGGCATTCCAGCCCCCCCGCTATGGCCTGTTGTGCCACCGGTCATGGGGCAGACGAAACCAGCAGAGGCGGGCAAGCCTTCCTTGGCAAGCTGTCTTTGCAAGCTAATACGTGCCTCAAGAATCTTGCCGTTGAGGTCGGTGATTTCCTTTGCCAGAACCTGAGTTCGCTTTTCATCGGTATTCGGACTTGCAAGCTGGGCGTTCAGTTCATACTGCTTGTCCATGAGTTGCTGACTAAGATTAGAGATAGCTTGCCCTTGTTCCTGGTAGATTTTCTGCAAAACTGCCTGCTGTTCAACCGACAGTTGTGAATTCCCCATGCCCATCCCCATGTGACCCATGCCTTGGGCGAACGCGCCCGTGGAAAGTCCGGAAGCCATCAAAAAAGCAGCCATCAAGGCGATAATTATGGTGCGTTTCATTGTCGTACTCCTTTCTTTTGCCCCGATGCCTCCAAAGCAGGCGACATCGGGGGTTATAGATTCAAATTTAGGACTCACTTTAGAGAGCGGGATGACCTAGTAACGGTTCCAACCACCCATCATACCTCCACCGTGGCCCATGTTGCCCATCATGCCGCCACCATGGTTCACGTTGCCCGTCATGCCGCCACCATGGTTCATGCCTCCCATCGTGGGACAAAACATTCCATTTCCTCCACCATGACCATAGCCATGCTGGCCTGTCTGGGTGTACCCTGCACCCGTCATGGGCTGAGGGTAGTTGTTATTGCTAGGCTGACCATACGCTGCCTGACTCGTCACTGCATTCGCGGCCTGCTTATTCGCAGAATCCTGTGCGCGAGCTGTGTCTGCACTTGCAACAACCATAGCTCCAACGACAAGCACAGCAGCCAAACTGACAGAAACACGATTTACGATCTTGCTAAACATAATAACCTCCAAATTGATGTTGATTTTTTTATTTTAAAACGATTATGACTGGTTAATAATTTTTTTCATTTCGAGATATGTCTCGTGCGTAATATCTCCCTTGGCCAAACGATATTTTATGATCTGCAAAGAGTCGTCCCTATCGTTAAATCGAGTTCTGCTTGATTTTAACAATCCCCGTAGAAATATTCCCAGTAGCAACAATACTATTACCGTTAAAAACCCACCAAATATCCAGTGAGCACTGAAGCTGCCCCATTGAGAAGAGTGAAAATATTCGCAACCCCACATAAATTGACCTCCTTTTGCTCATGGGCTTTAGCCACCGCCAGACTCGCCCTCGTTATCTTGCTATAAGCAACAGGCGTGCCAAAACGGCGGACTTGAGAATAACAATGCAAAATTAATGATTATTTTAGCTATTGGAAAAGCGATTAATGGAACCCAAGACTAATTCAGTGTAAATTTTACTCGCCAAACAGTGAAGTGGCGCGTACTTTTTACGCGCAGAATATGTTTGTTTCAAATGCTAACCACCAGCACAGGCCCTTCAGATTAAAGAGGTTGGAAATGATGAAGAAATCCTTGGATAGACAACGTTCCTGGATGAAAATCCCCCCCTGGCTTATCATCGGAGCGGCCGGAATCATGACCGCAATAGTCGTTGTCATGGCCGTTCGGAACACCCACCGGGAAAAGGCTTTGACTTCCCAGACGTTAATGGAAAAGGGAGCGACCATAATAAGAGCCTTTGAGTCGGCAGCTAGGACTGGCATGGGTATGCACTGGAGTGGACGCCAACTTCAAATTCTTCTCCACGAGACCGCAGGCCAAGCCAGTATCCTTTACATGGCAGTGACCGACGAGAATGGGATGATCCTTGCTCACAGCGATCAGACCAAGATTGGGGAAAAATTGTATGATCGGCAGAAGATTCAGTCCCTGGAAGTGAACACCGTTGAAAAATGGCGGATTGAGGACGGTTCCAACAAACAGCGAGTCTTTGAAGTCTATCGCAACTTTGCGCCTATGGCTGGGCGACCTGTGCTTGACCATAGCGGTGGAATGGGCGGACAAGATTGGTGCGATTGGGGGCAAGGAGGAGGTACACCCAGTCCGGCCCGACAAATCATCTTCGCCGGCTTCGATGTTACACCATTCGAGGAGGCCCAAGCCGAGGACTTCCGTAATACTGTAGTTCTTTCCTCCGTTCTTCTCCTACTTGGAATCGGTGGCGTCATGATGCTTTTCGGGGCACAAAGCTACCGCCTATCCAGGAGACAACTCCAAAACACTCAAGCATTCTCATCAGAGATTATCAAAAATCTTCCAGTCGGTCTCATCACTACTGGAAGCGATGGACGCGTGGCAGTCGTGAATGGGGCAGCAGAAAAAATATTCGGGCTTGAAGCGTCCCTCGTGTCGGGCAAACTGCCTGATGACATACTGCCGGCGAACTTGTGCAATCTGAATGATGTCATCGATAGCGGAGAAGCGATCATTGAGCGTGAAATCGAGTGCGCCGTTGACAGCAAGGCCATACCATTGAGTGTGAGCGCCGCAAAGATCACCAACGAAATGGGAGACTTTCTCGGAAACATCTTGATCCTCAGAGATCTTGGAGAAGTTAAACGGCTCCAGGAGGAGGTGCGCCGCAAGGAGAAACTTGCTGCATTGGGCAGTCTCGCGGCTGGCATTGCTCACGAAATCAGGAATCCGCTATCATCAATCAAAGGATTCGCTAAATATTTTGAAGGTCACTGCGAAGAAGGCAGCGAAGGACGGAAACTTGTTGCAGTCATGACCAAGGAAGTGGACCGTTTGAACAGAGTCATCACTGAACTGCTGGAGTTCGCCAAGCCTTCCGACCTGAAGACCCGCCCGACAAATGTAAATGACATCATTGAACACTCACTTCGCCTCATCCGCCAAGATGCTAATGCCAAAAGAATTCGAGTAGAATTTACCCGGGACGAACAACTCCCCAACGCTGAGATTGATCCTGATCGTTTCACGCAGGCATTGCTCAATCTCTACCTGAACGCAGTCCAAGCTATGGAAAACGGTGGAATACTTGCTGTTCGAGCATCCACTGCTGGCGTGAACGAAATCCGCATCGAAATAGAGGACTCAGGTAAGGGCATCCCGTCAGAAAGCCTTGGAAGCATATTCAACCCATATTTCACCACGAAATCCTCGGGCACCGGCCTTGGCCTTGCCATAGTCCACAAGGTAATCGAGTCGCACCAGGGAGAGATCAAAGTCAGGAGCGCTGCTGGCAAGGGCACTGCGTTCAGCATCTTGATACCTACTCAGAGAAGAAAAGGAGAAATACATGGCCGCCAGACATGAAACGACCGTTCTCGTCGTAGATGATGATGAGAGCCACCGAACCATCCTTCAGGCTCTCATCAAAGGTTGGGGGTATAAATTGGAGGGGGTCGATGACGGATCAAGAGCCGTGGAACTAGCTAAGGAAAAACCCTTTGACCTGATCCTCATGGATGTCCGTATGGCCGTAATGGGCGGAATCGAAGCCCTCAAGGAGATCAAGTCGTACAATCCTTCCATCCCAATCATCATCATGACGGCCTACTCAAACGTAGAGTCCGCAGTCGAGGCGATCAAAGCCGGGGCCTATGACTATCTGACCAAGCCTCTCGACTTTGACATGCTCCGACTGACCATGGAACGGGCCTTGGAGCATGTTTCCCTGAAGGCCGAGAATCAGGAACTTAAGGAGCGCTTGGTTTCTTCTTTCGACCCCGGAAATATCGTCGGCCGGAGTGAAGCCATACGACGACTCATGGATATGGTGGCCATGATCGCGCCAAGTGAAGCTACAGTACTCATTAACGGCGAGTCCGGTACGGGCAAGGAACTTATCGCTAAATCCATCCATTTCAACAGTTCTCGCAAAAATGGTCCTCTCGTCACCGTCAATTGCGCGGCCCTAAGCGAAACATTATTGGAATCAGAGTTGTTTGGGCATGAGAAGGGGGCCTTCACCGGTGCCGATAAGCGGCGGGAGGGGCGCTTTATGCATGCCAACAAGGGTACCATCTTCCTCGATGAGATCGGTGAGATCTCCCCTGCCATGCAGGTCAAGCTCCTGCGGGCGATACAGTCCCGGGAAATCCAGCGCGTGGGTAACGATCAGACCATCCAGGTGGACGTACGGATTGTGGCGGCGACGAACCGGGATCTAAAGGCGGAGGTCGAAGCGGGCAATTTTAGACAAGACCTTTACTACCGACTGAACGTGATGGCGGTCGTCGTCCCACCACTTCGAGATCGAAGAGAGGACATCCCGCTCCTGGCCATGCATTTCCTGTACAAGTTTGCGGATACCAACAGGAAAGTTGTCAAGGGCTTCACGCCTCAGGCCATGGACATGCTCCTCAAGTACGACTGGCCCGGCAATATCCGAGAACTGGAGAACGCTGTGGAGCGAGCTGTTGTGCTCATGCCGGGTGATTATGTGACTGAGCGGGAACTACCGTTGAGCATAGATCAATCCTTTGAAAGTCATGACAATGCAACATCCAAGATTGTCCAAAGTGAAGATATTCTTCCTTTGAATGCAGTTGAGAGAGAAGCTATTCTGGCCGCCTTAGAAATCACGAAAGGAAATAAAACTGAGGCAGCAAAAAAACTTGGGATAACCAGGAAGACTCTCTTGGCAAAGCTGCAACGTTAAGTAGAAAACAACACCTCCATTCGTTTATTATTTGCTGTGACCCTCAGAATACGCAAAAAAATGTTGGTAAGTGTCTTTTCTGTTGCTCTCCTCCAGAGGAGACTATGCAGGAAGTTCCCCTTCGCCTAAGCCCCACAGCTTTCGCTTGCTCCAGGCGATGTCGCAGACACGGGCAGTCTGTTGATAAAGGCAGAAGATCATCTTGAGTCACAGTCGTTGCCCAGACTAACGTCCTGCACCCGCAGGACACCGCAAATATCGACGTAACCCAAATTATTGTTGAGCCGCTTCTCTTGGCGCAATAGGCCATAGTTGAAAATCCACTTTACACAACGCTCCTGAATAGGGATGGAGGCTTAGCCGTCCATCCCCATCATAACCGCTACTTCATATCAACCTCTACATCATGAACGGCGGCTGCAGGGTTGTCATCTTGAGCACCACCATGCTCTGAATCATCGGACGACGTTGCGTTTGACGACATTTCCGACATCACCGCCACCGCAAACACGCCGAGAACTCCGGTCAAGCATCCGCCAATAAATGTCAGTATCTTCCCCATTCTGTCCTCCCTGGGCATGATTTCTTCAGTCATCGAGAGTCTCCTTCACAATTTCGAGTACTGCGATCGCGATCGCAATGGCAGGTCCCCAACTCATATGGTCTTTCCTCCTGCATAATGCCCACGAGGGCAGGTTTGCTGGACATGTCCCAGACGAATGATGATCCTGTCAGGCGGACCGAGAATCGGTCCTTGGAATTTCCTTCCTTTCATAACGCCTCCTGTTGGATTGGTTGAAACAAAAGGGGGACCATTGGCCCCCCCCGCACGGTTGTTGACTGACTGGAATGGATCAGCGTCCAAGAATCGCGCCCTCAAGCAGAGTGAACATGGCGGGCACCAGTTCCGCCATGGAATTTACCACGGCGTTACGCCTTGGCAGGAGCACGTTGATTCCGGGACTGGTGATTCCGATGCCATATATTTCAAACCCTGCCTTTTCCCCCTGCTCAATGGCCTGAGTCGCGCACTCCAGAGAATCCGGCTCCCCATCCGTCACGACGAGTATGAGCTTTCGCAGCTCGCTCAAAGGCAGCATGTTCTGCATGACCCACCACAGGGCTTCCCCCATGGGCGTACCGCCTGCGGGTGTGAGGTCCAGATTGGTATGCACCTTCTGGCCGTGCGTGATGACGGGGGCGACGGTTGAGTAAGAGCCATTCGGCAACTGTGAACTGGGAAACGCGGTCACGGCGACATTGATCTTTGAAGCCTCCAAGGCGGAAGCGACGGCGTAGCAGGAACAGCAGGCCAAGCGGATCCTGCGCACCATGGATCCGGAGCAGTCGAGCAGGATGTGGACTGCGGTATTGATCCCGGTTCGCTCGGCCTTGGTCCGAAAAAGCCTGGGATCCGAAACGGCTAGACGATGGAGTTGCCCGGTATCCAGACGCCCACTTCTGCCGCTTGAAGCTCGTGCCAGGATCTTTGTCTGCAGGAGGCCCTGCAGCCTGGTCCGCAGCGCCATGGACGCCTGCCTTGCCTCCAAAACATCTGCCTCGGTCAGGGAGCCTGCACTTTTCGACGTGGGTATGGCCACGGTGACGGCTCCTTCCTGGGACTGCCGAGATGTGGCTTGCAGGGCGTCCGCCAGGATATCGCCTAGGCTTTGCGGGAGGGCGTCCTCCCCTGCCCCAAGGAGATCACGGACATACTCTCTGACCTGGTCCTGACTCCCGTTGACCGCAGGTAACGCCGAGACATCGGCATCATCCGAGTTGCCCCCACCATCATGGCCATCTCCATCATCCGGAGCTTCGCCCTGCTGTGACTCCCCTCCGCATTCAGACTGGTCGCTGTTGTCATCTTGGGTGCCGGGGGGTGTTTGTTCGTTACGCCCGTTAGCGCTTTGTTCATCAGGTTCGGACCCGTCATCCAGTGGTGCGCCCTGGTCAGGCGACACCGGTTGCTCGGTTGAATTCGCATACAGATCCAGAACGCGCACGATTTCGCGGGCGAAGTCTATGGCGTCCTGAGTCGAACGACACCTGGTGCGGACCGTTCTCAGCACGCGCTCGATCTTCGGTCTCACACCTGGAAAGGCCGCATCAATCTGACCAGCCAAAGCGTTCTTTCGGTTGCGAAGCGCAGCGACATCCCAGGACCGGACTTCGAGCAGGAGCCAGTTGAGAATGATGGCCGCAGGCTGAGATGGCTCCTTTTGAGCCTCCGTGTCGAAGACATGCGCAATCAGCCAATCGAAGTTCTGGCGGCACCCTGGGAATATGGACGCAAGTTTGTGCTCGACCCTTCGATCTTCCAAAGTGTTCCACACATGCTTTTCGAGCGGCGTGAGCGAAGCAGCCTTCAAGGCCAGGAAGTCAGTATCCCGAACATGCCCGGCCTCGTGGTCCAGGTAGCCGCGAGCCATGGCCAGAAGGGTATCCGGGACATCGCCCGGCAAGGACGGCAGCCGGATGACCGTGCCGTCCGTATAGGCGTCAGTACCTCCTATCTCGACTTTTACTCCGTATTTTCTGCCGAGCACGCTTGCCACCAAGGGCAGTGAGCGCATCACGGCCCGTGTGTCGATCATCGGTGCCTCCAAATGCGAACAGCCCCGGAGCTTGTGACTCCAGGGCTGATCGGCTGTATATGTTCGTCATTACCAAAGCCCGCAGTTGGGCATTACCGGCTGCATGGGTATGTCAGGGAATATCGGCGGCAGATCGTCCAACGTAGGCACGATACCCACCTCATCCTGGACGTCCAACTCCGACATCTCCCTCTGCCCTTCGACCAGGAGGGACAGAAGGTCCTTGGAGGTCGTGCCGTCCATGATCTTCTGCCCATGCTCGATGAGGCCGTCCGTGTCCCGCAACAGGGAGACGAGGCCCTGGAGCATGAGCAGGTTCGCTCCTTCGATCCTGCCACGTTTGGGCAGGTGTTCGAACGCGGTGTGAATTAGGTCCGCAACCGGAGATACCCGTGGTTCGACAAAGCTCAGACCCGAGAGTTTCTGGTGGATGGTCCGCAGGGGCGAAAGTGCCTTGCGGGTGATCTCGGTCTTTCCTGCAAAGCATTTGTGCCAGGCTTCGGTGGCCGCTTTGGACACTTCGCCGAACAGGGTCTGGCCCAGGCTTGCCACCTCGTCCTTGAGTCCTTCCATGACCGGGTCGGCCGGATCTGGAGGAACAATGCGGTAGAGCCGCCAGATGAAGCCCATGCGACTTCGGACATAGTCGGCGCTGACGGTCGAATCGGCGATGATCTGTTCCCAGCCCGAGTGTTTGGCGATCCAGTCCCGTACGGATTCATCGTAGCGCGACAGGAAATCCTCCTTGGCAGCGTTGAAATCCCGCAGGATTTGCTCAAGCTCGGTCACGATGGCGTCCGCCTGGCTCTCGGGGATGGCCCATCCGCCAAGGAAACGGACACCGTGCCTGTCCAAGAGGCTCACGGCCCTGGCCTTCAAGGTCCCGAAGACCCGCAGGGCTTCCGGATCACAGACCCTCTTGCTGCCCAGGGATGCCAGGTCCTCGGGGGGTAGCGTGGCCCCGGCAAAGTCCTCGGGGCTCAGTTTCTTGCGTGCGGTCCATATGTTTACCTCAAGGTGCAGGGCCAGCAGGCTGTCCAGGACCTTGATGTCGGTGTGCGTGTTCATGCTCTTCTCCTCAAATGAAAAGAGCGCCTGATGTGGCGCCCTAGTTTCCGTTCACGATGATGAAGTCCTGCCGGTCGATCTTGACCAGCACCCTGCGCCACATCTCCTGGATGGGGCATTCGTTCTTGCACTCCCGACTCTTGATGGTGCGAGTGACGCAGGTCTCAAATGGCTTGCTATCAAAGCCTCCCACCCACATGCGGATGGTCAGCCCCAAGGTGTCGACCTCGGCCTTCCAGTGATATCGGAACCCCGTCTCGGGGACCTGCTTGGCCAGTTCGATGGACTGGCGAAAGGGGAAATCCGGGTGAGCTATATCCATATAAATGCTCTCTTTGGTTATGTTGATTTTCAAAATGTGACCCAGCAAAGCCCGTATCCCTCGTTGATCTTGGCAAGCGCCCTATCCATCATCTCCTGCACCGGATTGCCCTGAGCGCATCTGGAGATATCAAGGACGCGACCTTGCCCGGCGGTATTGAGTCGACCCCATTGCAATGCCAGTCCGTTTGGATGAGCCACGGCTTTCCAGAACTTGCCGCCATGTGGCGTCGATTTTTCCAAGAGAACGGAAGGGGGATGGGCGCAGTTGTTCAGGTAGGAAGGGTTTGCGGCCATGGCCTGAATGACCGAGGTCATGGCCTGGCGCACTTTGGTCAGGTCGTCGGGAGTGGTCGCATCTTTGTGCGTTTCAGCAGCTGCACTCCTCTCTACTCCCCCATGGACTGCGGGAAGACGCGCTGGGCGAGTTCGTGGAGCATGGCCCTGGTTTCCCTGGTGGCGCGAAAGCCCAGTGCCCGGTCCAGGGCATAGGTCACAGGCTGCACTCCTTGCCTGGACAGGGGCTGAAAACGCACGGTCAGGTCGGCCCAACGAAGAAGGGTCCGGGTCGAGAACGTGACCTCGATGCTGTTTGCGATCCCGACGCCGGCTTCACCCATGAAAAGCCTGCGGACCTCGTTTGCGTATTCGACCATTTTCTGACGGATGCTTTCAGGCAATTTCGGGCAGCATCCACCCAGAAGTTTCTCCTCGGCTTCCCGTGCAGGGTAGCCCATCTCACAGAGCCAAAAGCGATCCAGAAAAGCGAGGTTCTGCCGAAGCGTTCCTTGGTACAGGCCCGTCTCATCGGACCCACCATTGGTATTGGCCGTGGCTGCAAAGCGGAACATGGGGTGCGGGATGATGAGCTCGCCGCCATTCTCGGCGATGCAAAGCGCCTCGCCATCCAGAATCCCATTCAAACCCGTGGCGGTTGCCGGTTCGAGCAGGTCGATCTCGTTGAGCAAAAATATCCCCCCAAACCGCATGGCCAGGGCCAGGGGGCCGTATTCGAAAGCCATGCTGCCGTTGCGAACCGACAGGTGCCCCACCAGGTCGGGGAACTCCAGACGGCTGTGCCCTGTGACCTCGAAGACGGGATAGTTGAGCCTGGATGCGAGCTGCTTGATGGCGCTCGTTTTACCACTGCCTGTGGGACCAAAGACATACAGCGGGTCGGAAATGTTCATGAGCCAGACCGCGATGTCGCGGCTTGTCTCGTGGAAAATGTAGCCGGGATCCGGAGTAGGCGTGTAGGTGCAGGGGCTGGCATAACCCCGGATGATCCTGCCCGAGGGGCTGCCGCTGAAGACTGTCCCTGCGTCCAGTTCCACGGCCTGAAGTTTTTCAAGTTCGTCATGGATGGTGTTGGTCATGTTGTGCTCCATAAAATGAAAATCCCGGCCACCCTGTTACGGGGAGCCGGGATCTGTTGGTGTTGTGCAAACGTATTATTCTTCGTCGAATCCGATTCCTCTGGTCAGGCGCATCCCGAACGGATTGTCCCAGAATCGGCCGCGATACTCGACGTCATCGAGGTTCTCCCCGACACGGATGTAAAGGTACAGTTCATCGTCCAGGTCCGAGAGATACCCTGCCAGAAAGACGATATCCGGATCACTCGAGTACCATTTGAACCCTTCCCAATACCAGGCGCGGTTTCCTTCACCCTCCCTGGTGAATTCGGAGTCTTCGAAGAGACTGCGGACTTCTTCCTGAAGGGACTGGGGCAGCGTCTGGATCTTGGCCTCCAACTGGGTGAAGGCATCTTGCGCCAGGCAGATCCCGACATGAGAGCGGTATCCCATGTCATCCCTCCTTTTTCCTGTTGATCTTGTTTATCATCAGCCGGTCAAAGGGCTTTCCCTCCGACTCACACCTGGCGATGAGCGCATCTGCGTCGTACTCGCCAAGGATCACTGAGAGTTCCAAGCGTAATTGCTCCTTGCTCAAGGTGCGCCTACCATTTTGAGCCGAGACCCGGAAACGATGACTCCCTGCGTTGATCCAGGAACCACCGACATCACTCAGGGCATAGGCGTTCTTCAACCCCTCCTCGATTTCCGAAATCTCGACTTCAAGCACGCCCTGCATGGTCTTCAATTCATTGAGTTGGGCCAGCGTGTCGATCCACTGCGGCTGGTCGAGCCCATAGAACTTCGGGCAATCGGCGTTGAATTCGCACCACGAGCACAGGGGATGAAACCCTTGTGCTGTGGGAAGGTGGTCGAGGCCTGCATCATTTTTCTTCAACTCGTCGACGTTGTGCCAGAGGTCCTCGGCTGTTTTGAGGCAGAGATTTAGCATGGTGTCATCCGGCAGATATGGCCCAAACGCTTTGGCATCCGACATGGACAGGCACAGCACCCATGCCTCGATATCGACCGCTGAAGGATGGGCTGGCATTTCGATGCCAAACTTCTCCAGGCAGAGCTGCGGAAAAGTGAGCCCGTCACTCCCCTGTCTACCTGCTTCACCATGGACACCAAATGCCGGTTGGTCCCAAAGTGCGCGTAAGAGGCCGACTTGGCCATAAACCTGAGTTTCATAAGAAGAATACAAGGTTTTAGGGATTTTTTCGCAGCTTTTAAGCTCCAAAATCCGGACCGTGGGCTTTCCTACTGAGCTGGCGAAAACAAAATCCAAATGCGCCTTGATCGGCACCCCGTAATAACTCGTCACGATCTCAAGTTGCTCGATCACGGGCAATCGTTGCTGCCTGAAGACCTGGGCAATACCCGCCTCAAACCAATGTCCTCGTTGCAGACGAAGTTGTTTGCCGATCAGTGCCAGGGCGGCATGCTGGTCCAGTTCTAGTCCATGGTCATTACCAAAAAGCTTTTGCCCCACCGCTGCACGTGGACACTCCAAGGCTCGGCCAATATCCGACATGCCGATGTACTGGCTCCGATCTCCAAGCGATGAAGCGGTTCTCTGCGCCGACGATTCAAGAAGCCCTTTCGCGAGCAGCGTCATGAGGCCATGGGATCGGTCCGCTTGAGCTTGCAAGGTTTCACTCATGCCCTACCCTCCAAAATGACGAAAGCTGCCCGCATGGAGCAGCCTTCGCTTGTGTTTTGTGTCCGGATTTTCATGATGCCTGCGCATACTTCCACCACATTTTTCGCTGAGGATTCCATTTGAACCCGGCTCCGGCCAAGAGTTCCTTCTTGGCTTGGGTATTGCCGGTGGCGACGATGCACAACTGCCCGTCTGTGGCGGTGATCTCTTGGTAGGTGATGCCGTCGAGTTTCGGGAGTTGGGTTGGTTGTGATTGGCTGGGAGGATGGGGAGACGGTGCAGAGTCCTGCATGGCTGGAGCCCTTTTCTGACGTTGCCCACCTTTTCCTGAATCCTTGGGCAGGTTTCCGTCCGTGTCTTCCTCTGTCACGATACCGAGCATGGCAGAAATGGAGTAGCGCCGGATGTAGGTCATGGCGATGCCAAGTCCTTGAGGATCGTTCTTAGGCAAAGGCACCACCGCATGGGAAGATTGCCACTGACCGGATTCAGCATGGACCAACTTTGTCACAAGTCCGAGATGACCGGGGTCCGAGGGGACTGGGTACTGGGTGAGCCAGATGCCGTTGGTGAGCAGCGCTTCTCGGCAGGAATCCATGACGCTGTTCAGGGTGGCGTACTTGGAATGGGTGAAAGGATTAAGTTTGTCCTTTGTAGCAGGCTGCAAAGCCCGCTGTACATGGATTAAAGCATTAGCCAGTTTTGTTGTTTCGGACGAGCAGTAATTTTGGTCGTGCATAATCACTCCTTTGATAAATACACTATACTAACATTTATCGATGAGCTTCAATATAGTGATATATATTTTAATAAATTTGAATAACGAAATTTGAAAAAAGAGAAGACTTGAATGCCTCTTCGTTGCTGGCACTACCCTTACTTACCAGAGAGGCGAAGATAGTGTCGGGCACCAGTTGCTTTTTTTGTCGCGCAAGCTTTTTGAAAACGTGCTTCACGGGTGGCACTGGGATGTATCGGAAAAATCTCGCAACTGGCCAATTTTCCTGATTTTCTTCTTGTCATTATGGGTGGCCAGGGTTATCTTTCTTTATCAAATTCTCGCTACAAATCTCTTCCGAACGGTGATGTCATGGATAAACTCGACAGATGGCTGACCATTGATGAGGTGGCGGGCTACATAAAAATGAGCCGAACCAAGCTCTACGGCATGGCCCAACGTGGAGAGGTTCCCGCCTCCAAGATCGGTAACCAGTGGCGTTTCGACCGGGAGGGGATTGATCAGTGGATGAAGGCACACGCGACCGGAGCAATCGGATCTGACAATAAGGACAAGAATCAATGAACGGAGAAACCCACAGCCAACTGGCCAACTTTATCTGGTCCATCTGCAACCTGCTACGCGGCCCCTACAAGCGCAACGAGTACCGCAAGGTCATCCTGCCCCTTACTGTTCTGCGCCGCTTCGAATGCCTGCTCGAACCGACCCGCCAGGCCGCACTTGAAGAGTTCCAGTCGCTGAAGACCAAGCCAGAACGTGTCCAGCAGGCACGGCTGCAGCAAATCACCGGCCACCGCTTCTACAACCTTTCGCGTATGCAGCTCACGTTGCCAGGTGAAAAAATCCACTCACTGCTGGATGACCCAAACAATCTCGCGCCAAACTTGAACAGCTACATCAATGGCTTCTCCCCGAACGTTCGCGCCATCATGGAGAAGTTCAAGTTCAGCGAGCAGATCGCCCACATGGCAGAAAAGAACATCCTGTTCGAGGTGATCAAGGCCTTTGCCAAGATCAATCTCTCCCCCCAGCGGGTAGATCAGATCCAGATGGGCTACGTGTTCGAGGAGCTGATCCGGATCGGGGCAGAACAATCCAACGAAGAGGCCGGGGAGCACTTCACCCCGCGCGAGGTGATCAAGCTGATGGTCAACCTGCTGCTGGCCCCGGAGCAGGATCTCGCCAAGAGCGATGTGGTCAAGACCATCTACGACCCAGCCTGCGGCACCGGCGGCATGCTGTCTGTTGCCGAGGAGTACATTCGCCATCTCAACCGCGACGCCCGCCCGCATCTCTACGGCCAGGACTGGAACGACGAGGCATGGGCGGTGTGCAAGTCCGACATGCTGATCAAGGGCGAGGACGCCGACAACGTCATCCTCGGCGACACTTTCACCCGCGACGGCTTCGACCGCGATTCAGACGGTAAGAAGTGGACCTTCGACTACATGCTGGCTAATCCCCCCTTCGGTGTGGAATGGAAGCAGCAGCAGAAATACATCAACCAGGAGGCCGATACCCTCGGATTTGCCGGGCGTTTCGGTGCGGGCACCCCACGCATCAACGACGGGGCGCTGCTCTTTTTGCAGCACATGATTTCCAAGATGCGCCCCGTCGATAAAGACGGCAGTCGCATCGGCATCGTCTTCAACGGTTCGCCGCTCTTCACCGGTGACGCGGGCAGCGGCGAAAGCGAGATTCGGCGCTGGATCATCGAAAACGACTGGTTGGAGGCCATCGTCGCCCTGCCGGAGCAGCTCTTCTACAACACCGGCATCGCCACCTACATCTGGGTGCTGACCAACCGCAAAAATACAGAGCGCAAAGGAAAAATTCAGCTCATCGACGCCCGCAACTTCTGGGTGCAGATGGAAAAGTCACTGGGCAACAAACGCCGTCGTATCGGCGACCCACAGGACAAGGCCAAGGACCCGGACCACATCGCCGAAATCACCCGCATCTACGAAAACTTCCAGGACGGCGAGACCCGCACCTTTCTCGTTGATGGCACGGAAAAAGAGCTGGTGGTCAGCAAGGTGTTCGACAACGACGACTTCGGCTACCACAAAATCACCGTCGAACGCCCGCTGCGCCTGAACTTCCAGGCCACGGCGGAACGCATCGCCCGGCTGGAAGAACAGACCGCCTTCAAGAACCTCGCGTCCAGCAGCAAGAAAAACGAAACCATCCGTCAGCAGGAGATCGAGACAGGCAAGGCTCGTCAGCAGACCATCCTCGACCTGCTCGCCGCCTTTGCCAAGCAGCACGGCGATACCCTATTCCAAGACCGCAAAAAGTTCCTGCTGGCCCTACGCGAAGTGGACCGCGCAAGAAACGTCAAACTCTCCGCGCCCGAGTTGAAAGCGGTACTCGCCGCCATGGGTGAGCGGGACGAGACCGCCGCGATCTGCAAAGACAAGAAGGGCGGACCGGAGCCGGATACCGACCTGCGAGACACCGAAACCGTGCCGCTGAAAGAGAGCATCGAAGAATACTTCCACCGTGAGGTGCTGCCCCATGTGCCCGATGCCTGGATCGACCACGGCAAGACTAAAATCGGCTATGAAATCCCCTTGAATCGCCACTTCTACCGCTACGAGCCGCCGCGTGAACTGGCTGAGATCGAGGCCGAAATCAAAGGGCTGGAAGGCGAGATTCTTGAACTACTCCGGGAGGTGACCGCATGAGCACAACCATTCAGTTCCTGACACCCCGCTTGGTTGGCAAACGCTTCGAAGGGCATGCCATTCCTTTCGAGGTGTTGAAAAACATGGCGGTCCTCGAAGATTTGGTCATTGAAGCCGCCAAGTGGAAATATTTGCAAGCGCACCCAGATCGTCAGAGAGTTCCTCGCGGATTTACTGAGGGAGTTTCGCTACAGCTCACTGAAGTACGCGATGGAAGTGCCATCCCTGTTATTGCGCTTACGCTCCTGACCACAACTCCAATGTTTCCGGAGATTGGCAGCCACCAACAATATTTCGAGATGGGACGAGATGCGATTATCGCTACCGTTACCGCAGCTGAAGCGCAAACTCATGGTGATAATACATTGCCTTCTCACCTGTCGGGCTATTTTGATCAGCTTGGGAGATCATTGCGTGATGGGGAGGCGCTAGAACTGGACCCAAGAAACCTTGATAATCCCGCCCGGTTGACCAAGGAAACCCGCCGCTGGATTTTACTGCAGTCCGATAAAATCCAGGAGTTAACTGAAGAAGTCGTCCTACGCGGAATGATTCCAGAGATGGACCAGGAAAGAATGACCTTTGAGTTTCAACTGATCTCCGGACAGCGCATCAAAGCGCCGCTCGAAGTCCAGCACCTCGATTCGATCCTGGAAGCATTTAATGGGTATCGCGACAACAGAAAAATCATGATCCGTGGCATCGGACGTTTTAACCGCAACGAAAAACTGCTGGGACTGAGTTCGGTGGAACACGTTTCCATCTTGGATGATCTGGATACTGGCGCACGCTTGGAGGAATTGAAGACACTTAGAAACGGCTGGTTGGACGGCAAAGGTATTGCGCCTACTCGCAACGGACTGGATTGGTTGGCAGAGGCGTTCCAACGAAGCTATCCGGATGAACTGCTCCCACCTTATCTCTACCCGACTGCAGAAGGCGGAGTGCAGGCCGAATGGTCGGTGAATGATTGGGAGATCACCCTTGAAATCGACCTCGATCAGCATCTGGGCCACTGGCACGCCCTGGATATGACCAATGAGCAGGAACAGAAAAAATCACTCAACCTGAATGAACCCGCTGACTGGCAATGGCTGGCGACGGAGATCACCCAGCGGATTGGGGGGGACGCGTGAACAACAGCACCCTTCTGCTGCGCCAGATCCACCCCGGTTTCGTGCAGGATGGGCGGCCCTCATCCCAGGCCTTCCGCCCTACACCTAAGGATGAACAGAGGCTTTCCGTCTACGATGGCGACCAGATCACCCCCGCCGATGCCTTTTATCATTACACCAAAGACCTCATGCTGGGTAGCAGTGGAGTGCTGGCGGTGACCTTAGCGGAATGCGAGACGCTCGAACTGCCCGTGACGCCAGATCCTGCGCCCTTTCCAGAACATGCGCTGATCGACTTTTCGGCCTACAACAAGAATGCCACCGAAAAGAAGGCCAAACTGCTCAAGGCGCAAGCGGAAGCGCGCGGTTGGCTCTACCGGGAGGTAATGACATGAGGTATCCGACTTATCCCGAATACAAGGAGAGCGACGCCCAGTGGCTGGGGCAAGTTCCGGGACATTGGGGCGCTGTATCGTTGAGGTGGATTTCTCAGCGTTACGCAGGCGGGACACCAGATAAGTCCAACGATGCCTACTGGGAAGACGGTGACATTCCTTGGCTTAACTCAGGATCAGTCAATGATGGTTATATAACTGAGCCATCCGCCTATATTACACGAGAGGGATTTGCAAATAGCAGTGCGAAGTGGATTCCAGAAAATGCATTGGTCATGGCGCTCGCCGGACAAGGAAAAACAAAAGGGATGGTTGCGCTACTTGGCATCCGTGCGACATGCAACCAATCCATGGCCGCGATTATTCCAAAAGAGAAGTTAACCCCGCGTTTTCTCTATTGGTGGTTGGTGTCCAATTACCAGAATATTCGCAACATGGCAGGCGGAGAGCAAAGGGACGGCCTCAATCTTGATATGCTGGGTTCAATTCCGTGTCCGCTGTTGCCTCTCACTGAGCAAACCGCCATCGCCGATTTTCTCGACCGGGAGACGGGGCGGATCGATACTCTGGTGGCGAAGAAGCAGCGACTGATCGTGCTGCTCAAGGAGAAACGCACCGCGCTCATCTCCCGCACCGTCACCCGAGGCCTGCCCGCAGACGCCGCTCGCGAATTCGGCCTCGATCCCCACTCCCGCTTCAAGGACTCCGGCATCGAATGGTTGGGCGAGGTGCCGGAGGGGTGGGAACCGACTCCACTAAAGTTTATCGCTGGAATTCAAACTGGTTATGCTTTTAGTAGCGATGATTTTACCGACGAAGGCATCCCAGTTCTTCGTATTGGTGATATTTCAAGAGATGGTTGCGTTGATTTCACAAATGCCAAATATCTTCCTGAAACCTACAAGATTGCCTATAGCAAAGTGCTGATTACTCGTGGTGCCATCGTGATGGCAATGACAGGGGCAACCATTGGGAAAGCTGGAAAATACGACCTTGATGACCCTGCATTACTGAACCAGCGAGTCTGTTCTTTTTACTCGACGGGGGATAATGACCAAAGTTTTCTTTGGTATCTTCTAAATGCAGATTTTTATCTGGAGTATATCAAACTAACGGCTTTCGGTGGTGCTCAACCCAATATTTCCGACACAGAACTATTGGGCTGCATTGTCGCAGTTGCGCCTTCTGCAGAACAAACCGCGATCGCCGCCTATCTCGACCGCGAAACTGCCAAGATCGACAAACTGGTGGAAAAGGTCGAAATGGTCACCGCACGGTTGCAGGAGTATCGCACCGCCCTGATCACCGCCGCCGTCACGGGAAAGATTGATGTTCGTGAGGCGGTAGCATGAACGAGTTCATCATCAACAGTTTCGAGAAGTACCTGACCACCGTCCGCGACAATATTGGTGTCACCGATCAAAAAGGCCAGCGCAAGCGCCGCTATTTTCGCGGCCAGACCAAGCGGGCTTTTGATGGTTACGACCTCAAGCCCTCCATTGGCCGTTATGCCCACCTGAACAGTCTGCCGCCCGCCGAGCGCGACCGGCTAGAAAACGAGGTACTGGAGACCTTCAGCAACCATCTGCTCACCTATGTGAACCACCTGCCGCGCAATGACTGGGAGGCGCTGGCTATCGCCCAGCACCACGGTTTGCCAACCCGTTTCATGGACTGGACCACCAACCCGCTGGTGGCGCTCTATTTTGCCTGCCGCGATTCCAAGAAGGACAAGGACGGCAACCCGCACGACAGCGCCGTCTATGTGCTGATCAGCGAGCCACCGCGTTTCAGCGAATTGCGTCGACAGCAGAAGAACGGCGCGGCCAATGTGGATGAGCCGGAATCCGCTGCGCCCGTTTCAGGCGACGACGACGGCTACAACGACTTTGGGCTTGATGAAAGCGGTGAAGCAACCGTGTTCGTTGACGACGAACTGGGCACGGCCACAGCCACCCGTCCCCGCATCCAGACAGAAGTTACCAAAGAAGGTGAGCTGTCACCCTTCGACATCTCCAGCAACGTCATCTACGACCCGCCGCACGTCTCGCCGCGCATCCGCGCCCAGGATGGCGTACTGCTGGCCTGCCATCAGCCGATGCAGCCGCTGGAGGAGAAGGACGTGCTGGAGCTGGTGATCAGCCAGGCCGCCCATGACGATATTCGCCGCAGACTGGACCAGTACGGCGTCTTCGACAAACAGCTGTTCCCCGATCTCGACGGCATCGCCAAGTGGCTCAAGTATCGAGTGTTCGAGATCAACGGAATGACCTGAAAGGAGAGCCATGAAGCAGACCACCGAAAAAGCCTTCGAAGCCTACGTGGAGCAGATGCTGCTGGCCAAAGGCTGGCAGCCTGGCAATGTGAGCGGCTGGGACCGGGAGCGGGCACTCTTCCCGCAAGCGATCACCGACTTTATCGCCGCCACCCAGGCCCAGCTGTGGGAGACGATGCGAACCCAACTCGGAGTGCAACTGGAAGCGATGCTGCTGGCCACCCTGGTCAAAGAACTGGCCATCAAGGGTTCGCTGCATGTGCTGCGTCACGGCTTCAAGTTCTACGGAAAGACCTTCCGTCTGGCCTTCTTCAAGCCCGCCCACGGTCTGAATGAAGAGGTGTTGACGCAGTACCGGGCCAACCAACTCACTGTCACCCGGCAGGTGCCCTGTCATCCGGGCGACCATTCTACTGTCGATCTGGTCTTTGCCGTCAATGGCCTGCCGGTGGCGACATGCGAGCTGAAAAACCCTTGGACCGGTCAGAGCTGGCGGCACGCAGTGCGTCAGTATCAGGAGGACCGCAACCCGCGCGCGCCGCTGTTCGAGTTCAAGCAGCGGGCTCTGGTGCACTTTGCCGCCGACCCCGACGAGGTGCATATGACCACCCGGCTGGCCGGGGGCAAGACCTTCTTTCTGCCCTTCAATCGCGGCAGTCATCCCGGCGAGGTACAGTGCGGCGCAGGCAATCCACAACATCCTTCCGGCTACCGCAGCGGCTATTTCTGGGAAGAAGTACTTGAATGCGAGAGCTTCCTCGACATCCTCGGTCACTTCGTCTTTATCGAGAAGAAGGAAGAAAAAGTCGAGGACGGCAAAGGTGGCAGCCGCATGGTGACCAGGGAGGCGATGATCTTCCCGCGTTACCACCAGCTCGATGCCACCCGAAAACTGATCTTCGCCGCCCGCGCCGAGGGACCGGGACAGAACTATCTGATCCAGCATTCGGCAGGCAGCGGCAAGACCAACTCCATATCCTGGCTGTCGCACCGCCTGGCCAGTCTGCACGATATTGATGATCATAAGGTGTTTGATTGCGTCATTGTCATCACCGACCGACAGGTGCTCGACCGCCAGTTGCAGGACGCAATTTACCAAATTGAGCACGCCCAGGGGGTGGTCAAGGCCATCGACCAAGATTCAAAACAGTTGGCCGAGGCGCTGATCGACGGCACCAAAATTGTCGTCACCACCCTGCAGAAGTTTCCTTTTGTGCTGCGCGGTCTGCTTCATGCCGCCGGGGCCGAGAGCGCTGACGCCCCGGATGAAGCGGCCAAGGCGCAGGCCAGGGCCTGGGAGGCGGAGATCTGCAAGCGCCGCTATGCGGTAATTGTGGACGAAGCCCACTCCTCCCAGACCGGCGAAACGGCGCGGGAGCTGAAGGCAATTCTGGGGGAGAACACAGGCGGCAACGGCAACGACGAGGAAGCCGACTGGGAAGACCGCCTGAATGAGGTGATGGCATCGCGCGGTCGGCAGCAAAATTTAAGCTTTTTTGCCTACACCGCCACGCCCAAAGGCAAGACGCTGGAGTTGTTTGGCCGCACCGGGGCCAGCGGAAAGCCGGAGCCTTTCCACATCTACAGCATGCGCCAGGCCATCGAGGAGCGTTTTATCCTTGACGTGCTGCAGAACTACACTACCTACAAAACCTATTTCAAACTGGTCAAAGCGGTGGATGACGACCCCGACCTGCCGAAGAAGAAGGCGGCGCGGGCACTGGCCAAGTTCCTGGTAATGCACCCGACCAATATCGCCCAGAAGATCGAAGTGATCGTCGAGCACTTCCGCAGCCATGTACGCACCCACCTGGGTGGTCGTGCCAAAGCCATGGTGGTGACAAGTTCACGCCTACAGGCGGTTAAGTACATGGAGGACTTCCAGCGTTATATCGGTGAGCATGGCTACGACGACATCAGGCCATTGGTGGCCTTCAGCGGCACGGTGCGCGACCCGGACACCGGTAAGGAATACACTGAACCAGGGATGAACTCCGATGTGGTCAACGGCAGACCGATCAGCGAGAAGCAGCTGCCAGAGCGGTTCGCCTCGCCCGATTACCAGGTTCTGCTGGTGGCCAACAAGTACCAGACCGGCTTCGACCAGCCGCTCTTGATGGCCATGTACGTGGACAAGCGGCTGGACGGGGTGCAGGCAGTGCAGACACTGTCGCGCCTTAACCGCATGGTACCGGGCAAAGAGACACCCTTCGTGCTCGACTTCGTCAACGAGGCCGAGGATGTCTACCGTGCCTTCAAACCCTACTACGATGCCACCAGCCTACAAGAAAGCTCCGACCCCGCCCAGTTCGAACAGCTCAAGCACGAACTGGACGCTTTTCAAATCTATCACTGGAATGAGGTGGAGGCCTTCGCCCGCATCTTCTATCGTACACCAAGCAAGCAAAACCCGGCCGACCATGCTCACCTGCAGCGCCATCTGCAACCGGCTGTGGACCGTTTCAAGGTTATGGACGATGAAGAGCAGCGTGGTGATTTCCGTGATAAGCTGAGCGGATACGTCAAGGTGTACAGCTTCCTGAGCCAGATCATCCCCTATGGCGACCCCGACCTGGAAATGCTCTACAGCTTCGGCCGGTTCCTGCTGCCGCACCTGCCACTGGAGCGCGACACCAGCACCGTTAAGCTCGGCGATGAGGTGGGCCTGCAGTACTACCGCCTGCAGAGGGTCTTTTCCGGGGCCATCGAACTGCGCGAGGGTGAAGGTGAATACGGCGTGAAGAGCCCCACCGATGTCGGCACCGGAAAGGCCAAGGAGGAAAAAGCGCCGCTTTCGGAGATCATTGAGGTTCTGAACGACCGCTTCGGCACCAACTTTACCGAGGAAGACCGGTTGTTTTTTGAGCAGATCAAGGAGAAGGCCGCAAATACCCCGGAAGTTGTTCGCCTGCGCCAGGCCAACCCCTTCGACAAATTCCAGTTGGGCCTGCGTCAGATGCTGGAAGACCTGATGATTCAGCGCATGAGCGAGAACGACGCGATCGTCTCACGCTACATGGATGACAAGGCTTTCGAGGATGCGGCGTTTGCGGTGCTTTCCAAGGTTATTTACGACACCATCCCCGCAACGGATGCAGTCGATTCTAGTGGTAAGCGATGAAAACCTTTCTGCCCAGTTCATCGCCGACAGACTAAACAGTATGTATGAACTGTTTTTGGAGAAATGTGAAAATGGGCGTGCTATTTTACTTAACCCATAGGTTAGTGTCGTGAGCCCAATAATTGAGATCAGTAGATGTATACTCCCAGTGACGAAATTCTTAATCGACCTAAAGAGCTTTACGAGCTTCCATTCTATACGGGCTTACCCGAAAATCCCATCACTATAGATTGGTCCTGCGGTAGCATGGATGAGTTCTTGAAGTTGGATATCCTAACTCTAGATGGCGCTCAGCCTCCTGAGGAAGAGCACTGGCGAGCGAACAAAGGGGTACTGTATACTGACATTACGAAAGAGTCTTTTGAGATTTATTCAAAAAGAAAAGCAAAATTCCAATTGGTTAGTATTGTTGTAAATGCATATTCCTTCAGAGATGTGAAAGGGGTTATCCACGCAAAACCATACAATATTAGCTTGTTTCCCTTTTCAAAGAGAGAAAAAGTACAATATATTCCAATTGATTATTTGAAAGCTATATCAATGTCTGAAATCAATAGTCGTAGTTCGATTTATATAGGCTTTAATCCGTTTAAAAAAGCTTACGGGGTATTTTCTCCAGGTGGACTCATGACAGGTATGAACATTGAGTCAGATATGATTGGCTTTATTGATAATACTTTTGCGGTTGTATCACCCTTTGATCATAATTCGGTTACTCCTCCATTCATTCAAGATTCTAAAATTGCCAATGATTTTAATAAGTATAGGAACAGAATTTACTTTAAAGCGTTTAAAACTCTTAAGCCTAGAAAAATTTGGGGATGTGATTCGCCGATTGAACTTTTTCTACTGCAGGCGATGGACTATTTAGGACTGTCTCCAATGATACAAACTATGATTGGCGAAGATGGCTATATTGCATCAAATTACCATACGCTTTGGAATGACAAGAAGCTCAGAAGAGAATTTAAAATTATAACAGAAGCTGATTTTTATTTCCCTGAAGAGAAACTTGCTGTCTTTTGTGATTCAAAAGAATTTCATTCATCAGACAAAGCCAAAGAGAAAGATAGCCTTATAGATAAGAGATTAGATTCTATCGGGATAAAGTCTCTTCGCATCTATGGAAAAGATATCGTGGATTCACCCATGAATTGTGCGAAACGAGTAGAGTCCGTACTTAGTTGATTCGTGAGACAAAAGTTTTGCAGCGAATGACAAATGCGGAGGTTGATTTCACCCACCATCCAGTCAACCCAATATGCATCTATTTTTAAGACCAGTACTGTCCATCACAAGGCAGAAATTCAGCCTTTTTAAGGTGTCAAATCACACCCTATAATAGACATTTTTTACCATAAATTTCTATATTTACGATCAAGCAGCAAGATTCTTCATTGCACAAAATTGTATCAAAACACCACAATTTGAAATTAGAGAAGATGTAAGAAAATATATTCATACATCTTCTCTAAAAATGACTCTGCAAAATAATCAATGCTTATTTTTTATCCAATTCTTTTATGATAGCATCAGCCTCACTTCCGCATAACTGATCAAGTTTTTTTCCAAACTTATTATACACATAATTGTGATGATCTATAGACTTTTTTTTACCTTTCATCTCAATCAGGTCAATCTGCTTTTGCGTCGCTGGTTTACTTCCACCGCCATTACGCACTTCTGGTGCAGCTGGTAGAGCCTCTTGCTTAACTTCTCTATACTCCACATCAATCACTTCACCAGAATAATCCTGCGATCTAACTTGCCCAGCATCTTCAACCATGTTTTTAATATTCAGCGCATCGGATAAAGCTCTGCCTTTTGATCGAGTAGATGCCATACTGACATAACGTCCAGCACACCCCCTAGGCACATTGTCAGGAGAAGCATCCCCAACGTCCGTAAACTCTCGCCCATCATCAAAAACAACGGTCGTAGAGGCTATAGTCATGTATCCATTGTCTACTGACGGTAACTGAACAATCTTGGTTGAGATTTTTTGTATTCCTACCTGGTGCGCGACATCTAATACACCTTCATAGGTGACAATATCTTTACCATGAATATTCATGATGCCACTTTTTTTAATCTTGGGATTTTTCTTACTATCGGACATGACTGTTTTCCTGTTGTAAAAATGTGATAAAAAAAAGGCACCCAGTAGTACGCTACTGAACACCCCAATATTGACCTCAAGACACCAAAATAATCCCTGATAAATTAAACTTTTCAAAGAGTAAAAAACTCAATGACCTGAAAAGAAGACCAATTCCGCACCTGTGAAAATAATACTAAAAAACCTCTATTTTTTAAGCTGAGATCCTCCCCTAGAATGAGACCCTTTTCTCAATCCCTCTTTATCGCGAATTTTCGCTAAATAACTCGCCTGATAAACCATCTTGTCTTTAACCTCCGAACACCGTTCATCACCTCGACGATACATCAAGCCATTATCCTGTTTCTCTCCTGCACGTCCCTTATTGCAATAATTCACAAGACCCTGATTCTCACTCCTCAAAGCTTTCCCCCAGTAATGTTCAGCAGCCTTAAGAATCGTGTACTCAGACTGAATAGCGTTGCCATTAACAAGCGCATTACAGTGATAATGAGGAAACACAGAAGAATCTTTCTGATCAGGAGACCAGTCTAGTTTCAAATCAACCTTGTGATTAGACTTTCTCATTCGAGAAAAATGTTTTTTAAAGCCATCACTAAATTTATAAATGTGAGTTTTATCAAATTTCACAGAACCATCGGAAGGATAACGCAAATCAAATCTGGTTTGCATAACTTTGTTATGCTTGATAGTCATATCCTCTAGATGTTGGTGATACCTTTCCAGAGTAGGAACAAAACAACCTAGATTTTTTTCTTTTGAAGTGTTAATCGAATAACCATTGAATTTTTCTTCAAACGTAAGATTTTTCTTTTTCATTTTTCTTTCCTTTTGTTTTTCTTCTTTTGAAATTAAAAAAGGGAATAATATACTTGGCGTATATTATTCCCAGTCTCTTTTTGTTATTGTTTAGTTTTATTGAATTTATATTAAATTAATTGTATTAATTATTTCTCTATAGAATATATAGTAGTGTTATTTATTATATAAATTAATTTTAGTTTATAAAGAAGAATATATAATAAGGTAATACCATATATACCTAAATAATTCATCCTTTATATCATACACTCTTATAAGTAATTTTAGGATTCAATCTCTCGAAAAATCAATAAATTTTGGTTTCTAAAAATCTAATTTTAATATTTACAAAAAACCATCACAATAATGGATATCAGAACAACTTAAAATACTCTATACTGTAGACCTCCTAGTCCTCAACTTAGGCTTCGGAACTTGATACTCTTCAGCAAGCTTGAAGACGTGCTCAACGATAATTCTTTTGATAAACTTATCACCATGCCTAAGTGTGTCTTTATTTGACTTTATATCTAGCAACTCGCGAATTTTTATAAAATTTTTCATATCTTTAACTTCATCATACAACTCTTTATCAGTTATACCATCAATTTTTTTTATCGCAATAACTGATAAAATTTGATTTCTATCTGACATTTTACCTATATATTCCCATGCAACCTTAGCAGCTAATAGATTAGTTGCATCAAATTGATCTTTTTCCTTTACACTAATACTCTCAAAACGTGCAAGATAAAATTGCAAAACTTCAAACTCGTCGCTATCCTGACAACCTTTTAAGACAATATCATTCAAAATTTCGTAACGATAATCATTTGCGCAAGTTATCGCATTTTCTATAGGTGAATTATTTTTTACATATACCTTATACTTTTCATAACTTAAAAATTCATGCGAATAACCACATAATTCTTTATATTTAAAGACAAAATGGTTTAAAAAAAAGAAAAAAATATTGTCTGCAAGCTTTAAGAACTTAGTGACTAATTTTTCATCTAAATCTGTTTCTATAGCTTGCCGAAAAAGCGAAGATAGTTGAAACTTTACTAACTTATATGATTTTTCAGTAATTTTACGATCTGTATCAGGAAATAATTTCGACAAAACTTGATAGTCTTCAAGAAGTACTGAATTTGAACGATAATGATAATCCGCCATTAAATTATGAAATCCCTTAAATTCACAGTTGTCAAACAAACCATCTTTGTGAATTACAAGATAACCTCTCCCCTTTATTTCATCATAAGCTTCATACACCAATTCATAAATACGACCGTATTCGATTTTTCTTCTATCATACTCAACAATTAACAGCCCATTGGAATCAACATATATCTGAAATATACCAAACAAATAATTTAACTTATAATAAATGTCATAGATTTTATTTGTTAGTGGCACAAAAACTACATGCGTGTTTGCATCGACAAATTTTGACTCTCTCAAAAATTTGGAAAAATCTACAAAACTCGTCCCATCTTCTCTATATAGACAAACTTTATTCAATAATGCAGCCAAAGCAAAATTTGGCTCTTTTACATAAAACGAATCAGAAAGCCTAATGCATTCTTCTTTCGTTACCCTATACGTATCAAATCTACTTCTAGATGATTCCACAAAACTACAGTCTGGAGGAGTTGGCTTTCTGTATATAATTTTATTATTTTCGCATTTATATATATATTCATCTATAAAAATTTTTATTGATTCTAAAGCTTCTTCTTTTGTATTAAAATTTTTAGTTATAAAATCTTCAAATCCATAAGCTGACGCGAAAGAACTACACTCGTCATATTTACTAATATAAATAAATATTTCACGATAAACAATATATTTTTTGGTCATCGCTTTTACTGCCTACTTTTTCTAATTTTTTGTATATTCACAGATTAATATTTATCACGTCATTATGATTTTTTCTTATAATTAAACTCAAGAACGTTTGAATTCTCGGGTTGCATCATGCCTTCTAAGGCCATCATCGCTCGACGCCGCCCGACATCCCCACTATGCTGATAACGTAATGCCATACTTGGCGTTTTCCATCCTGCCAGATCCATCATGTCCCTTAGAGGAATTCCCGACTGACCAAGTTTTGTTGCTCCACTGTGCCTTAACGAATGAAACACCAGTCTATCCAGCTTATTTTTCCCCTCGTTCAACCCTAACTCTTCGACAACATCCCGAAACACCGATGGTGCTTGCTTATACTCTTTCCCCTGTGCGGACAGAAACACTCGCCCCTTCCCCCTCGCCTTACCCACACTTAGCAGCATATCTACAAGTGTATCTGAAAGTGGAATCTCCCGGTTAGTTCCGTTTTTTGTGTTGCGAAACATTGCCCTGCCCACTGCAAGATCAATATCTCCCCATTCCAAATTTGCCGCCTCACTGAACCGACAACATGACAGCGCGCAAAACAAAGTCAACCAGTAAGCATGTTGGTCACGCACACGCAAAAGCTCAAGTATGGACTGTAGCTCTTGATTAGTGACAGTTCTTGTCCTGCGGTTGCTATTTGGTTTCAACGTCGCTCCTATCAGCTTCGCCCGGGGCGGCATTTCTGAAACCATGCGACGGGCAAAGGCGTGTTCGAGAACAAGGCGCAAAGTCAGACAAGCATACTGCCGCGTCCGAGGGGATAACCCCCCGTCCACCATTGCTGACAAAAGAAAATCCCACTGGGTAATCCCAATTTCTTGGATTTTGAGATGGCCAAGCAAAGGGTCGATCCAGTTGTTGAACAGCGACACCTCCCTCCCCCACGATTCCGGCTTCTTTTTCTTCTGCGCCGTAGGCAGGTAGTTCTGGTGGAAATACTCGTGAAGGGTGACCACCCGTTCTGCCCTTTGCTTTGCATCGCGCTCCTCAGCTTCTTTCATCTTCTGCTCATGCTCACGCAAACTTTTCAGCGTGCATGGGCCTTTGCCAAGTTTCTGGTTTCGCTTCAGTTTTTCCAAAAGAACAAAACAATCCGAGGGTTTCACATCTTCGCTTGCCCACCCGACGCCTTCAAGCCAAGCTTTCTTGCCCTCTCCATTCTCTTTCTTCCACCAATAGGAGATCGCGTAGTAGCGGTCAGGAACGGCACCATGCTTTCGGGTCTCGTGCTCACGGTATCGAACGCCGCCATGACCATCGGCGTTCGTGATCGCCGTCCAAACTCTTTTTTTTTGCCCCATGACCGCCCCCTAATCCAGTACAAGAATAGTACAAGAATTGCTCGTGACAGAGTAGCATTTCGAGTGACACTGCGTGACGGCAAAATACATTGGTATCATTGAACTAGCAAGCATATTCTTGTACTAAAATCATTTGAAATGACACTACGTGATACGAAAGTTTTCGGATTTAAAATCCCTTGCCCTTCGGGGCGTGCCGGTTCAAGTCCGGCCCTGGGCACCAATGAATTTAAAGGACTTGTAGCTATATGCGACAAGTCCTTTTCTGCGGTACAGCTCCTGAGACATTCCGCCATTCGTTGACTCTGGCCACATCGTGTTATAGCCGTAGGACATGGCAAAGCACGTGGCGCAAGAAGAATCCGAGGCCGCCAAGGTACTTGGTGAACTTGCAACCAGAGTCGAAAGCGACAAGGTTGACGAATTCACTTTGTCACGCCTTGAAAAGCTGGCAGCTTCGTCGAAAGACAGGGACTGGATCAACTACATCTATGTTATGGGTGCGATCAGCGCGATCCGGAACGACGTGGACGCCGTGAGAAAGTATTACACTCAGGCACTCGACGTCGAAGGAAACACCTTTAAGACAAGATTCAACTTCGCCCAATCCCTTGCGCTGGTTGGGAAGTTTGCAGAAGCCTACGTACAAGCCAAAGCCGCGGAAACGATCTCGCCGACATCCGAGCATATCACAGGACTCATGAAAAACATCTCCGCCAAAATGCTCGATGAGATGTGGAAAGATATGAAGGAAGATACCGAGGAAGACCTGACGCGAATGTGCATGATGAATTTTGCAGCAGGCGAAAAATGATCAAACGGGGAGACATCTTCGTCATGCCGTTTCCCTTCACAGACCTCAAGAATGCAAAGGTTCGTCCAGTTCTGGTTCTCAGCTCACTCCCTGGAAATGACTGCATCGTTTGCATGCTCACCACCCAGCCAAGCCGATCTCAATACGCAGTACCCTTGTCCCCCAACGACACCAAGAACGCTGCTGTCCGCCCAGGATTGATCCGTGTAGACAGGATCGTAACCTGTGAGGATCGTATTTTTCTTAAAAAAATTGATGAACTGAAGCCTGATAAGTTGCAAGAGACACTGGATGCAACGAAGACTGTTTTTGACTAGCTCCGAAAGGGGCTTTTCTCTTTTGAGGCACTTGATCAGCGCTCCGCGTTTCCATTTTTTTTAAGAGACAGCTGAGTTATTCACTGGCTTCGAAAAAAAAAGACGAACCCGAAGCGCAAGCGGCTTTTCTACCAGCTACGCACCGCGCCGGTATCGACATGCACAAAGCCGTCCTGCGGGTAGAAGCCCACTCCTCCCTTGCGGGAAGCCTTTGCGGCATCGCGCAGATCGACGAGGGACACATCCGCCAGGCGCAGGTCAAGGGCCTTGCCTTCCATGTGCAGGCTGCGCTTGGCGACGCCGCCGCCCCCTTTCCTGCGCAATTTCGTGTTGGTGGCAGGACACCGGTAGCCGGAGACGATCTCAAAGGGCTCAGTGCTGCCCAGTGTCAGTTTGAGCTTGTACAGAAGATCAAAAAGCTTGGGGTCCATCCGCCCGATCTGTCCTGTGTAGTGGTCGCGCAGGAAACGATTGAGCGTTTTCAAGGCGCCTGGAACATACTGATTTCCGCTGGAGTAGACGATGTGCAGCTTCTCGCCTGTGTGCGTATGCGCAAAGGTCAGGCTGCGCGCCCCGGGCTTGGACGCAAAGGCCGAAGGAGCGATGGACAGGGCGACACCGGCCACGGCCAGATTGGCCATGCTGCAAAGAAAATGACGACGTGATTGTTTCATGTAATATTGATCATTGGCTGGTTTGAACAGACCTGCGCAAGGCCTGATCGAGAAGTTTGTCTTGGCCGTATATGTCCTGGAAAAAATGGACGCGACCATCGTTTTTGACCTGTACCGTGTTGTAGGCCAGCACGACCTGAGGAGGTTCACGCAAACGAAGCGTGGTGGAAACGCCTGAACTCATCGCTTCGCGAATGCGCTCCTCGCCCCAGACCTGATCGTGCTGCAGGACAAATTTCGCCAGCCCTACCGGGTCTTCCACGCGAATGCAACCGTGGCTCAAATCCCGCCGCTGCTTTTCGAAAAGATGCGTGGTCGGCGTATGATGCAGGAAGATGCTGTCTTTGTTGGGAAATATGAATTTGATGTCACCCAGTGCATTTTTAGGCCCAGGCCGCTGACGAATCCGCATCTGCCCTATGCGTACGGCCTCCAAATCATCCATGGATAGCGTCGTGATGATCCGCCCGTCGGCAGCCACGAATTCAAACCCCTGCCGCGTGAAATAACTTGGATCGCGCAAAATCTTGGGCACAACCTCTGACCGTGCGATGGACAGGGGGACATTCCAATAGGGACTGAACTCGATGAACCGCATCCGGCCGTCAAAGAGCGGCGTGCGCGTGTCCAGGGCGCTGCCGATGATGACCCGCATCGATGTCTGAACGTCGATCGTGCCGTTCTGCACCTCGTAGGCCTCAAGGATGTGCTCCGGAATATTCACGGCGATCATGCGCGGTGCATGCAGAAGCGGAGTCCAGCGCAGCCTCTCCATGGACAGCTCGATCTGCCGCACGCGGGCGGAAGGACTAACCGCAAGCTGCGCAAGCGTCTTACGGCCGATGACGCCGTCCGGCTCCAACCCATGACGGACCTGAAAATCCATGATGCCTTTCACAATGTGCCCTTCATAGCGCTCGGTCACGATCGTCTCGCGTGGCAGGTCGCCAAGGGCGATGAGACGCAGCGTGACCAGCGGCATCCCGGCATGGGTATCCCCGATTTCCAGCTTGCCGTTGGGCAGGGGAGGTAGCGGCGACTGCCACAGTTTGCTGAAAACCGGATCAGCCGCCAGTCCGCGATAGTGTGCCAGGACCTGGCGCAAGCGGTCATAAAGCGGCACCTGCGGAGCGGCCTCGGCCACGGCTTCGCGCAAGCGCATGGCCCGCACCGCCCGCCGCAGATGGGCCGCCGGATCAAACCTGTCGGGGGTATTGGGAGTGAAATTTTCCTGAATTTGACGGGGATCGACCTGGCCGAAATGCAGGTCGTTGAAGTAGCGGAGCATGGCGTCCGTCAAATCCTGCTCAAGGCGCATGATGACGCCTGGCGACAGCGCCTCGACTCCCTGGGCTGCCGCCAGCGCCCGGGCAAGGGAGTCCGCGCCGTATTTTCGGGGCGAGAGCCCCTCCTCGGAGGCATCCGCCAGGATGGCGACCGCCTCCAGCGCCTGAGCGACTGGTCGGCCATCCTGGAACCAGAGCGGGCGGTCTTCGGCAAGGGCCACTCTTCCTGGGAAATTCACACATAAAACCAAGCCTATCAGCAGGATGGACACTACACGCCGACTCTTTTTTGCTCCGGCATGAAGACGCGCGTGACAAGAACGGTTGCAACAGCTCAAATCGAATCTCTCCATGGACAGTTGTAAAAAATCAATTCCGAATGACGAGAATCCATCCCGGACCGCGATCAGAAATTCATCGTGGGCTTCGCAGCAACACGAACCAATCCGGAAAACCGGGACCGAACCTTTAAAAAACGTCACCGGAGCGCACGGTATTGCCAAGAAAAACATTCCGGCCAAGAGCTCGCAAACGAAAACGCCGCTCAAGTTCCATTGTGCACAGGAACATGAGCGGCGTTATAGTGTTCTGCGTTCAGTAGTTCAAGATGAAAGAAGCGAAGATCCTAGTTTACCGAAGCCTTGAACTCGTCGCGCCTGTTCTTGGCCCAGGCCTCTTCGTTGGAGCCGGGCACGGCAGGATATTCTTCGCCGTAACTGATGATCGTCAACCGGCCGGACTCGATCCCCATGAGGACCAGATATTCATAGGCAGCCCTGGCCCGACGTTCGCCAAGAGCCATGTTGTACTCGTTGGTGCCGCGCTCGTCGCAGTGCCCTTCGATAAGCAAGGCCAGGGACGGATGCGCCTTCAACAACTCGGCCTTCTCCGCCAGAATCTGGCGGGACAGATCCGTCAGTTCGCTTCTGTCGAAGGCGAAATGGATCCGGTCGGCACCGATCTTGTCGATGGCCTGACGCCTGAGCTCCGCCAGACGCTGCGCTTCGAGCTGCTCGGCACTCAAACCACCCATGTCCGTGCTCGAACCGGCGGCCGAGGTACCTGCGGGAGTGGAGCTCACTTTCTTGGAACAACCGCCGGCCATGACGAGGCTGAAGGCCAGAACGATCAGCACGATCACGCTAGATTTTCTCATGAAATCCCCCTGTGGTGAAGATGTTGAAGATTATTCGCATCCATTTTTTCATGGATTCCTAACGTATTTTCAAGACAAAGTGTAGCGTAATTCCTTCAAGTGGTTCGCTGATTCCTGAAATTCACACACAAGCCCGTACATCAGCGTGGAAAATCCGGACCACCGGCGTACGAGAATGCGAAAATCCGTCAATTCGGCGACAACCCGTTGACCTTTGTCTCTCGAAGGTTAAAAAGAATTTCCAAATGTTTCGACATGATCGCTTGATAAAATCCATTTCGGGCATACTTTCAAACCATTTTTGGGCGCCTTCGTGAAGCATCCGCAATCCGGTCATACACGGCTTCCGGCCTTGCAATGTTTACCAGCTGTGCTAATTTTAGACCATGAAATCGACCTGATAGGTACGTCAACCATCTGCCAGGAGGTAGAGAAATGAGCATGTTTTCCAAAATCCTCTGTCCCGTGGATTTTTCCGAATCCAGTGCGGCCATCGCCAAGACGGCCCGGGAATTCGCCATCAAATTCGATGCCGATGTCCTTGTGGTGTATGTCGCGCCGTCGATGATCCAGTATGAGATCTTCGACCTGCCTGCCGCCTCGCTGCCGCAGCTTGTCGGAGACATCGTCACCGGGGCGGAAAAAACCATGACTGAATTCGTGGACAAGCATTTCTCCGATGTCCGGGCAACGGGCAAAGTGGTCAGCGGAGACGCAGCCGAAGCCATCGTCAATCTGGCCCAGGCGGAAAAAGCGGACATCATCATCATGTCCACGCATGGCCGTCAGGGCCTGAACCGCCTTCTTTTCGGCTCCGTGGCCGAAAAAGTCGTCAAGACATCGGCCGTGCCCGTCATGACCATCCGCCCGCAATAAACCGTCTTCCCGCGGCCCGGTCCGGGCCGCGGGATCTGCCATGATAGCCAGATTTCATTCCTTGAGGTGCCGATGCGGAACGGCATGTTCCGTCGTCGCCTACGCCCTGACCATGATCTGCGTGGCATGGATCGTGTTGCGCGGCGCGGAGAGCATGGGCTATAATTGGCAGTGGTACCGGGTTCCGCGCTTCATCCTGCTCCCGGACGGCAGCCCCGGCCCCTTGCTGCAAGGCGCGGGCATCACCCTGCTTGTCTCGGGGCTTGGCCTTGTCGGCGCGGCCATCCTCGCGCTGGGCACCGCCCTGCTCAGGCTGTCGAACTCCGTGGTCGGCCAGGCCATGGCCCGGGGATATCTGGAACTGATCCGCAACACACCGCTCCTGGTCCAGATCTTCTTCATCTATTTCGTCCTGGCTCCGGCCGTGGATCTTGGCAGGATGTCCTCGGCGGTGCTTGCGCTGTCCCTGTTCGAAGGCGCCTACGCCTCGGAAATCATCCGGGCAGGCATTCTGGCCATCCCACGCGGGCAATGGGAAGGAGCGCTCAGCCTGGGCATGAAAAAGCCGAGCATCTACATACAGGTCATCCTGCCCCAGGCCCTGCGCAACGTCCTTCCGCCCCTGACCAGCCAGGGAGTCTCCCTGATCAAGGACTCGGCCCTGGTCTCGACCATCGCCATCTACGACCTGACCATGCACGGCCAGGCCATCATCGCGGAGACATTCCTGAGCTTCGAAATCTGGACCGTGGTGGCGGCCATCTATCTTGTCTTCACGGTCACGCTGTCGTCGCTGGCCAGACTGCTGGAGCAACACTCATCATCACCACATTTGGAGGATTCATGCACAAAATAACCGCGATTTTAATCCTGTGTCTCAGTCTTTGCGCCAGCCTCATGCCCGTGGAAAGCTCGGCCACTGAAAAAGGCGTGCTCGATCAGGTCATGGAGAGAGGCGTGCTGCGCGTGGGTTTCGACACGTTCGTGCCCTGGGCCATGAAGGACAAGAACGGAGAATACATCGGCTTCGAGATCGATGTGGCAAGGCGCGTGGCTGCGGACATGGGCGTGGAGATCGAGTTCGTGCCCACCAAATGGTCGGGCATCATTCCGGCCCTTTTGACCGGCAAATTCGATGTCATCATCGGCGGCATGGGCATCCAGCCGGCCCGCAATCTCAAGGTCAACTTCAGCAGCCCGTACGAATTCTCCGGCATGTCCCTGGTCGCGAGTATCGAAGCGGCGCCGAACCTGTCCTCCCTGGACGATTTCAACAAACCCGAGATCATCCTGTCCGCGAAAACCGGCGCCACCTCCGTGGCTGCGGCCAAGAAACACATGCCGAAGGCCACGGTGCGGATGTTCGACGACGAGGCCCAGGCCCTGCAGGAAGTCCTGAACGGCAGGGCGCACGCCATGGTCGCATCGGCCCCCTTTCCTGAGCAGCAGGCCATCCGCAACAAGGACAAGCTCTATCTGCCGTTGCAGGGTGAAACATTCACCAAGGAGCCCATCGGCTTCGCGATACGCAAGGGTGATCACGACTTCCTGAACTTCCTGAACAACTGGGTGCTTGTGGCCGGAGCCGAGGGCTGGCTGGCCGAGAGATATGCATACTGGTTCAAGACCATGGATTGGGAAGCCCAGATCAAGTGAGCCCCGCAACGCGCCAGCCCCCGGGGATCGGACTCCGGACAGGACGTGGCCCAAGGCCGCCCCTGACGAAACTCGACGCCGTCCTGCTCATTTTCCTGGCAGCCTGCGCGGGGTACGTTGTCTGGCGCGTCAGCGCCCAGAACGGAAAACCATGGGAGTGGGGAGTGCTCGGCCAATATCTGGTGCGAGCGGACGGACGCCCGGGTCTGCTGCTGCAGGGCCTCTTCACCACCATCCGCCTGACCTGCTGGTCCGCGCTCATCGCCCTGTTCCTGGGCGTCTGGGCCGGGCTGGCGCGCACCAGTCCCAGTCTTTACCTGCGACTTGTGGGCAGCACCTATGTCGAGCTGTGCCGCAACCTGCCACCCCTGGTGCTCATTTTTCTGTGTTATTTTTTCCTGGCCGATCAGATCGCCCCGGCCATCGGCCTGCAGGACGCGCTGCGCACGGCTCCGGACGGAGTCAAGGCCGTGGCCGGAGTGTTGATCGGCCGCCTGGATCAGGTTGACGCCTTTGTCACGGCGGCCTTCACCCTTGGACTCTACGAAGGGGCATATGTCGCTGAAATCGTGCGCGGAGGGATTCGGTCTGTGGACGCCGGGCAATGGGAGGCAGGGCGCGCGCAGGGGTTCCCGCGCCTTGGGCTCATGGTCTACATCATCATGCCCCAGGCCGTGCGCAACATGATCCCCCCGCTGGCCGGCCAGATCATCTCCACGATCAAGGATTCGGCCATCGTCTCGGTCATCTCCATCCAGGAACTGACCTTCCAGGGCATGCAGCTCATGGCCACGACCTATCTGACCATGGAAGTCTGGACCTGCGTGGCGCTGCTGTACTTCGTACTGACCTTCTCCTGCTCCATGGGCGCGGCCCGCCTGGAACATCTACTGCGCCGCAGGTACACAGTCTAGGCGGCAGTCCGGAACTCGCTCCGGATGTGTAACTCCCGAACAAGTCCCATCAGACTGGCTTCATTGGTCCACGGACGGATCGAACTCAACGCCCGGCGGCCGTTCAGGACGTGTTCTGGCAAGGCGCGAGCCGATTTTGGAAGGCGATGTGTAGCCCACTACATGAGCCTTGCAAAATCGGGGAGCAACGCAGTCCAGAACGCGTCCTGAACGGTCGCCTAGAATTCGCAGCTAATGCCGGCGTAGTAGCCACGCCCGTATTCGCTGCGCGGAAGTTTCCCCCCACCACCAAGTTCGGACACTCCCGTATGCCCATCGGAGGCGAACACGTTGAATATGTCCAGCAGCAGACTGATCGTGAGCAACTCCTCCTTGACCACATCAAGCGCCAGCGAAACGTCCGTCACCAAGCCTCCGGATATGATCCCCTCCTTGAAGGCATCGTGATACAGCCCCTCCTCATCAAGCCACTTGGAGCTTGGAGTCGTGGATTTCTTCTCCACGGTACCAAAGGGGGTTTCAGCAGCGGTGCGCTGGTCATTCATCAGGCCGCTGGTTGAATCGCGCCAGCGAGAGACGCAATTGATCCTGAACCTGTCATCGTAAAAGCTGCCCAGCCAGGACAGCGTGACAACAGCGGGGGAATTGTAGTCGTTGGGAGGCAGTTGGCTGCGATCAATGAGCTCGCCTTCAAAGTAGACCCTGTCGTAATCGTAGTCGCCATCCTTGTACTCGTCGATCTCGCTGTCAAAGGCGCCGTTGAAGGTCTGGGACCAGGACTTGGTCACGCCAAGGGAGAGCGCATGAGTTCCGAAGCGTGCGGTCTCAAAGGATCGCATCAAGGACAGGGTAATGCCGTCGTAAGTGCTCTTGCCGTCGTTGGTCAGTTCATAAACGCCCTTTTCCCTGGCCTTGCTGATAATCTGCTCCCGGTGATCCCGGTGCACGAACTCCAGGCCATACTCAAATCCCGCCACGTCCCCGAGAATCCCTCCCATGAGCTCGTCGGAATACGGAGTCTCCAGGCCCTTGGCCTGGTAGCTGTTGTCGGTGCCTACCTTGATGGGAGGCAAAATGTCAGGATCTGTATTGTACTTGATCATCCTTGTCAGGGACGGCCGATGCCGGTCAAATGCGTAGGCGCGCAGCTGCCCGCCATAGTACCTGTTGACCCCGGCCACCAGCCGCAACGCGCCATCCCCCATGGTGTCCAGCTCCATCTTGAGGCGTGTGGCGACATCGGTATTGAAGGAAAAATCGTCATGATCGATGCGCAATCCGGGCGTGAGCGTAAATCGCCCCCACTGGACCTCGGCCTGGCCGTACCAACCCAGCGTGTTCAGGGTTTTGGTCTGATCGCTCTCGGGATAGGTCGTGAAGACGCGGTTCCATTTTCCGCTGGAGGGTATCGTCACGATTTCCAGACGGGCCTCCTCGTTCCATATGTTCGTGGTCACGTTGCTCAGATCCAGACCCGAAGAAAGCCGCCACACCAGAACGCCGGTCTCGAACTCCGCAAGGTCGAAATCAATACCGGCATCAATGCTGCGGTTGGTGACCTCGGCGTCCCCAAGTCCACCCCGGAAATATTTCTCCTCGTCGGGCACCCCGGTCCCGGAATACGTCTCACGCAGATTGTTTTTGGAATCCCTGCTGTACCCGTTTCGCGAGTAGGCCGCCTTGCCCGTCAACTCGCCCCATGACCCACCGACAGTCGCAGAGCCGGCCAATCTGTACGCCTTGTTCTGGGTTTTCCAGTCACTTTCGTCGTACACCACCTTCCATCGCTCTTCCACATATGGCGCGTATGTCGCGTCCAGGGTCAGCTTCAGATCCGCCCCGGGGATGATCAACAATTTCGCGAAAAAATTCTCACTGCTTCGCTTTTGGTCATCGTCGTAAGTGGAGTCGTCGGGCTTATCCCTCTTCAAGGGAATGACCGAACGCCTTTGCGACGCCGCTACCAAAAGGGCGGTATTTTCCGAAAGAGGCCCGTCCGCGCTGGCGCTCAAGGCGTAGGATCGGAAACGGGGCTGATTGGCGGACGACGTCGACTCTTCGTCCGCACCTCTCAAATCAAACCACTCACTGCGGGTATGGCCGCCCGAAAAAACGGCATGCCAACGATCCAGGCGCGGATCAACCAATTCGGCATCCACGACGCCACCCACGAAGTGCCCGTACTTGGCCGGCACGTTGCTGGAGTAAACAGTTACCGTGTCCACGAGCCTGCTGTCATAGAAAATTGTCTGATCCGCACCATTGACGTGCAAATCACTGGGGCCGACGGCATCCCCATCCGCATCCAGGCCGTTAGGATTGAGCGTATTGCTGACGCTCAATCCGTCGATGAGAAAATTGTTTTCGTAGGGCTTGGCCCCTGCGATGGAGATACGAGGCGGACGGATCTCTCCGCCCGTGAGGCTTGAGGTCTCTTCGTTAGAAAACTGAACGTTGGAAAAGCCCTTGATGGCCTCGGTGATGGAGCCCGTACGGGAAGGAAGGGATTGCAATTCGTCTCCCCCGATCGTCGTCTTGCCGGGCAAATGTCTCTCTCCAAGCACTTTCACCGGATCGAAGCGATAAATCAGATCGTCCTGATCAATCAGGAGGTCTGGCCACTGGGTGGCCGATTCGTTGAAAATATCCGTTGTGGCATTGCCCGGGTCGGTTTCGTTGCTTCCTGGATGTGAGTTGTCCCCCCCTTCACCTGACATGGAGCCTTGGGGCACCGGCAAAAAAGCTCCGTCCGTGGAGTTTTCCGCCCAGCCGCGCCCATACATCAGTAAGAACAACAGAAAAAAAAGAGAGATAGAGCCTCTCCTTTTTTTTCCCTGCTTTTTTTGAAGTATGATGGTTGCTCTTTTTTCCGACAAATGCCACGCACCTGGTGAACAGTAAGTACTCAGCGCCAACTTCCACTTGTGAAGTATGTATTACAAAACATCAAGCACTCCATGCGAACTCTGATTTTCATACTCACATTGTTGCTCCTTCCGCAACAAGCCCTTGCCGTCCAGGACATTCCCCTTGATGTCAGCAAGTTGGACATTTCCCTGGAGCGCAACAGCCACAACAGCGTCATCGCCACCGCCCAGGATTCCCAGGGCTACATCTGGCTGGCCTCCATCCGGGGACTGCACGTGTATGACGGACGGTCGATCCGTCCCGTGCTTGGTGATGTATTACAGGGAAAGAACGTCCGAGACCTGCGCATAGACGACAATGACATCCTGTGGGTGGGCACCAATTCAGGCGTGCTTGCCTACTCCCTGGCGACAAAGACCCCCCGCTGGTACACGACAAGCGAGACTCCAGCCGGACTCTCCACCGCGACCGTCTTCATCCTCCACGAAGATCAGAAGGGCTTCCTCTGGGCAGGAACCGGCAATGGGGGACTGCATCGTTACGAACCGTCCTTCGACAAATTCGAAAGCGTCGAGATTATTCCTCCGAACCCGGAAAAGTCCTGGACGGTTTTCGATATCGCCGAAAATGCCCAGCGGGACATGTGGCTGGGCACAGGGCAGGGCGTGCTTCGGTTGACAGGCACCAGGGGACCGGCCACGGCCATCCCCCTGCCTTCGGGCGCACCCTACTCCGCCAAAAAACTCACCTTCGACGGCGCGGGCAACCTCTGGGTCGGCGTTGCGGGCAAAGGTTTGTGGATCCTGCCGGCACACGCACCGAAGCAGGAACTCGTTGCGGTGAACGAAATCACCGAAGAGCGCATTCTCGATCTCTACACCGACAGCAACGGCGATGTATGGATTTCCACCGCGCGGGGCCTGTTCCGCTACGCTTTCCGACAGGGCAGAATTTTTCACCACCCCTTTCACATACTCGATTCGCGCGGCAAGGTGCCGCTCTACATCGCGAGCATCCATGAAACAAAAACCGGGACGCTTTGGATCGGGACATACAATCATGGGGTGCTGCACCGGCCAGCCTATCCCGGCGCCAAATTGCTCGAACTCAGGATCAGGGGGCAACGCGAACCGTTGATCAACACCAATGCCATCTGCACGGTGAGCCCTGTGGACTCCCGCATCTATGTCGCGCTCAAGGACGGCGGACTGTATCGCTCCTTGCCGCTGGATTCCGACCAACTCTCCTTGTCGACCAGCCTTGAAATCGAACCATTTCTCGATACGCCACGAATCCGATCCCTGGTCTGGGGCTCCGACAATTCCCTGTTCTGCGGCACCCAGAACGCCCTCCTGCGCATCACCCCCGACGGCAAAACGGAACAAACGCAGCTCGTTTTCGATGACACCGATCCTGCGCTGCCGAACAGCTACATCCGCCACATCGTACCCATGAACGACGGGAGAATATGGGTCTCCAACACTGCCGAGCTGTACTCCTGGAAACCCGGCGAGCCAGGCGTGCGCAAAGAGATGTCCTTTTCCCCGCAGCCGGGAGGTTCGTTTCTCATGAAATCCGGCGCCGAACTCTGGGTCGGGCATTTGAGCTCGATCCACAGGATCGATACCCGCTCCGGGCATACCATCCAGTATTCCCTGCCGGAACCAGCAAAAGAGGGAGAGGCTCAAAGCGTCAAATGCATGCTCAAAACCGGCCCCGAGGAACTGCTCATCGGGACGACGAGACAGTTGCTCCGCTACGACCTGAAATCAGGGCTGGCCACACCCGTGCACACGATTGAAAATGCGCCCATTCCAAGCGTTCTGTCGCTCTGGGACGACAACGGGCACGGCATCTGGATGCATACCCAATCAAAAATCCATCACCTCCCGGCCGGATCAAACCAGGCGCTGGAGATGGCCATCGGCGCGGGGCATCCCGCGTCCAGTATCACCGCTGCTCCCGTTGTCCTGGACCAAATGCTCGTCTACGGACATTCCGACGGATTGCTGCTCATTGATCCGCAAAAACTCATCTCCAGGCCCCCCACGCGCCCCAAAATATCCGATGTGCGCATTTTCGAGCGCAAGGTGCCTCCCACCCCTTTGGGTCGGATGCCCAAGGCTCTTGAACTTGATCATCTTCAGAACTTTCTGACCTTTTCCTTCGCCATTCCTGAAGTCAGTCCCCTCAGCACACCCAGGTTTGTCTACAAACTCGAAGGCGTGGATTCCGCCTGGACCGACGCAGGAAGGCAGTCGTCGGTCAGCTACGCGCATCTGCAACCGGGGCGCTACGTGTTCAAGCTCAAAGACGGGTTCAACGGTTCCGTCACCGAGTCCATAAGCGTCACCATCTCTCCGCCCTGGTGGATGACTCCGTGGGCCAAGACCGGCTACGCGCTGCTTCTTGTGGCCACATTCCTGGTCTCTTCGCTCCTTTTTGCCCGCTTGCAAACCACGCGCATCCGCAAGGAAATGCTCGAAAACCTGGTCATGCAGGACCCGCTGACGGGCGTGCCCAACAGACGCAAATTCCAGGAAGTGCTCGTAGCCGAGAAAAGCCGGTGCAAACGCAGCAACCACCAGATCTCGGTGCTCATGATCGACATTGATTATTTCAAGGGATTCAACGATCGCTTCGGTCATCAGGCTGGCGACTTGGCCTTGCGCAGCGTCGCTCAAACCTTGAACGTCACGCTCAAGCGGCCGGAGGATTTCGTGGCCAGATATGGCGGGGAAGAATTCGTGGTGGTATTGCCCAGCACCAATCGCAGTGGGGCGGAGCGGGTGGCTCAAAAAATTCAGCAGGCCCTATTCCTGGCCAACATTCCCTATCCGGGCTCACCGCTTTCGGACAGAATCACGGTAAGTCTGGGCATTTCGACATTCAGCCCGCAAACCGACCTGCACATCGATTCGGGACTCTTCTCGGCGGATCAGGCCCTCTATCAGGCCAAACGTAACGGGCGGAACTGCTTCTTCTACAAGGATCACTGTCTGGCCTTAACTCCCGTGCGGCAATGACAGGAAGCGGTCCATCCCGCAAATCCCGCACTCGCTGCAACCGGACTCGGGGCATGGAGGAGTGATCATTCCGTGCTTGTATTTGGTCCACTCCGAATACAGAAATTTCCTTGAAACCCCTATGTCCAGACGCTCCCAGGGAAACACGCTGTCCCGGTCAAGCGGACGGGCAAGCACCTGCCGCACCATCTCGTCGAATTCCTTCACGGCCTCGCCAAGTCCTGTTTCGGCCGCCCGTTCCAGACAGGGAAAAATTTCTTCCCCGCCCCTGGCCAGAAACATCTGCACTCGCGCCTGACCGGGGTTCTCTCCCGCGAAACGCATGCCCTTGAAGCGTCCGACAGCGCCCTTGAAGCGCTTCATGGCCTTCTTGAACCAGTCCTCTTCCGGGATGGTCGCCCATTGCAGGGGAGTCCAGGCCTTGGGCACAAGGCAGCTGACCGACAGGGAGACAAGCTCGACCCCCTTCTTGCGGTTGCCCTGCCCCATCTTCCTGGCCTCATCGATGCGGCCCAGAAAGGACTCGAATTCGGCCCAGTCCTCTTCACTCTCATCCGGCCAGCCCGTGATCATGTACAGTTTCAAGGTGTTGAACTGCAATCGACTGATGCGCGTCACGGCGTCCAGAAAGGCCTCTTCCGAAAAATGCTTATTCATGGCCTGGCGCAGGCGGCGACTCGCCCCCTCCAGGGCCAGGGTCACGGAACGGGTGCCGGTATGGCGAAGAAATTCGAGCAACTCGTCGGTCAAGCCGTCGGCGCGAAGCGACGACAGCGAAAATTTGATCTTGCGCTCCTGCAGCCAGCGCAAAAATGGCAACAGGTCCGGCCAGTCAGTCAGCGCCGTGCCTACCAGACCCACTTTTTGCGGAGCGCAACGCGTCACGATGTCTTGCAGCGTCTCCAGCTCGGCGTGGCGGGGCGGCTTGTAGATACTGCCTGCCGCGCAAAAGCGGCACCCGTAAGGGCAACCCCGGTTGACTTCCAAAAGCAGCATGTCCCGAAACTGGGCCTCGGAACTGACAAAGCAGGAATAGGCCGGGTCGTGCAGATTTCCGGACGCGGACGCATCCACGACCCTGCGCACGGGTTCGGTGCTTTTGCCGGGAATCAGCATTCCGGGCAGCCCCGCGATATCCTCCAGAACGGCGGCCTTGTCCCCGCCGCTGTTCCAGGCGTTGGCTATCTTGTCGATGACGGCGGAAAGCCCCGCCTCGGCCTCGCCGACAAAAATTCCGTCCAACGCCGGCAAGATCGGAAACGGGTTGAGAAACGCCAGGGGCCCGCCAGCCAGGATCATGGGCCAGGACTGGCGCGCATCGGCTCTGACCGGGATGTCCGCATCCTGCAGGAGGCGTATGGCCGTAGGGAAATCACCTTCAAAATTGAGGCTGAACAGAACAAGGGGGAAGAGGCCCAGGTCGCGTCCGGAGTCAACGGACCTGGGCCTCGGAGAAGTGGAATCCCAGAAGAAACGCTCAACGGCCAGCTCCTCGCGACTTGCGAGCAGCCGGTAGACAACCTGCCAACCCAGGGTGGAGAGTCCGTGCCGCGCTGCCTCCGGAAATACCAGGGCAACAGGCAGCCGGCCTCCCCAATCCTTCAGTCGTGGGGCGGTTCGGCCTAGATAGAGCTCGGACACAGTTCCCTCCACGGACGGGGTGACAAGTCGGGGAGACTTGTAATGCTAGTCTGCCTGCATTCTGATGAATGACGGAATTTCAAATTCCTCCTCTTCGAACAGGAACTCGGCGTCATCGCCCCCGTTCACGCATTTGCGAACCTCATGCCGCTTTTCTTCCGCGCCCGGCTGGGTCTTGGCCCGAATATAGGCGGGAACGCTGAGATCGGCGCTCTCGTTGACCGTGATTTTGCGGGTGCGCGGACGGATGAAGGAGCCTTCACTCTCGGCCCCGAGGCGGCTCGCTGCCGGATTCGCGGCGAAAGGCGTGACCTTGGTTCCTTTTTCCAGAGGCGCATTTCCGTCCTGAATGCCGGTGGCGATGACGGTGATGCGCATTTCATCCACGCAATCCATGTCGAAGACCGTGCCGAAGTAGATCTTGGCATCTTCGTGAGCGGCTTCATGCACGATGCTGGCGGCTTCGCTGACTTCTTCGATGGTCAGGTCCGGGCCGCAGGTGATGTTCATGAGCACGCCACGAGCGCCGTCGATGGTCACGTCCTCCAGGAGCGGGCTGGTGATGGCCTTCAGGGCCGCCTCGCGGGCTCTGCCGTCGCCGGAAGCGATGCCCGTGCCCATCATGGCCAGACCCATCTCTTCCATGACCGCCTTCACGTCGGCAAAGTCAAGGTTGATGAGACCGGGAACCATGATCAGGTCCGAAATGCCCTTCACGGCGTGAAAAAGGACTTCGTCTGCCTTGCCCAGCATGTCCACGAAGGAGGCCTTCTTGGATGCCAGGGTCAGCAGGCGGTCATTGGGGATGGTGATGATGCTGTCGACGATCTCGCGCAGATCCTTGATCCCGCGTTCGGCCTGCTGCTGCCGACGCTTGCCTTCAAAAAAGAAAGGCTTGGTGACAACGGCCACGGTCAGCGCGCCCATGTCCTTGGCCACCTGCGCGATGACCGGAGCGGCTCCGGTACCCGTGCCGCCGCCCATGCCGGCGGTGACGAAAACCATGTCGCAGTCGCCCAGGATATCCCTGATCTGGGCCTGGCTCTCAAGCGCCGCGTCCCGGCCCATGTCAGGATTTGCGCCAGCGCCAAGGCCCTTGGTCAGTTTGTCTCCGAGCTGAATCTTGTACTCGGCCTGGGAATGCTTCAGAGCCTGCATGTCCGTGTTGGCGGCGATGAAGGTCACGCCCTGCATGGCGGCCTTGATCATGTTGTTCACCGCATTGCCGCCTCCGCCACCCACTCCGATCACTTTGATCAAAGCATTGTCTTCGCGTTCAATTTCTAGGAAATCCATACTTCCCCCACGTTTTTCGTTGTTCCCGTTCTCCGTTTTTCCCTGAAACCCATCAGCTGATATCCACGAACCATTTCTTCATCCGCGCCAGGATGGAGTGAAAAATGTTCTTGTCGCGGATGCGGATCTTACTGTCCCGCCCATGCTTTTCCGCGCCATAGAGAAGCAGTCCCACCGCCGTGGCATAGGTAGGGCTGTCCACCACATCCTTGAGTCCGCCCACTCCGGCAGGCGAACCCGTCCTGGTCGGCAGGTTGAAGACCTGCTCCGCCAGTTCCTGAATCCCTTCGATACGCGACGCGCCGCCAGTCAGCACCACTCCCGCGCCTATAAGTTTCTTGTACCCGGAGCGGATCAGCTCCTGGTCCACCAATGCAAGCAATTCCTCCATGCGCGGCTCACAGATCTCCGCCAGGACCTGCCTGGTCAGCTTGCGCGGCTCCCGGCCACCAACGCTCGGCACTTCGATGATCTCATCCTTCTTGACCAGCTCCGCCAATGCGCAGCCGTACTTGATCTTGATCTTTTCGGCGGCCTGGGTCGGCGTGCGCAGGCCAAAGGCGATGTCATTGGTCAGGTTGGTCCCGCCAAGGGCGATGACCCCGGTGTGCTTGATGGAGTTGCCGTGAAAAATCGCGATATCCGAGGTTCCGCCCCCGATATCCACCAGCGCGACGCCGATCTCGCGCTCCTCGTCGGTCAGCACGGCCTTGGACGAGGCAAAAGCCTCAAGCACGATGTCTTCGACGTCGAGCCCCGACTTGTGACAGCTCTTGACGATGTTCTGGGCGCTGGTCACCGCTCCGGTGACGATGTGCACCTTCACCTCAAGGCGCACCCCGGCCATGCCCAGAGGATCGGCGATGCCGGTCTGGTCGTCGACGATGTACTCCTGAGGCAAAATATGGATGACTTCCCTATCGAGCGGGATGGCCACGGCCTTGGCCGCGTCGATGACCCGCTCGATGTCGCGGGCGGTCACTTCGCCGCCCTTGACGGCGATCACGCCATGGCTGTTGAAGCCCTTGATGTGGCTGCCCGCGATCCCTGCGTAAACGGCCCTGATCTCGCAACCGGCCATGAGCTCGGCTTCTTCGAGGGCTTTCTTGATGGACTGCACGGTCTGTTCGATGTTGACGACCACGCCCTTGCGCAAGCCGGTGGAAGGGCTGGTCCCGATGCCGATGATATCCACCAGCGAATCCGTACCCACCTCGCCCACGACGGTACATATCTTGGTCGTTCCGATGTCCAGACCGACGATCAATTCAGACTTGGCCATACTTCCCCTCATCTCCCGGCTCTGGCCGGCATGCGTTCCCTAGAGTGTTTGATCGGCATGTAGCCTGATCCATGCCCGACCGGGCATGACAAACATAAATTCGGTGCGATCCAGTTCGCCCCGGCGCCCCAAATCAGCCCAGACCTTGGTCAGGCTTGCCAGCGCGGAATTGAGATCCGCGCCATCCAACTGCACGAGCACCCGCGGCTTTTCCAAAAATATGCTGAACTGATCCGCGCTGTCCTGCCGCAGCCAGGCTATCTGGCTCATGCCGAAAGGCAGAGAGTTCCTTGCGACCTCGTCCAGCAGCGTCCTGATCCCGCTTCCGACCTGCACGCCCTCTTCCGTCTCCAGAATCGGGAGCGATATGAACTTGTCCACGCTCACGGGCGCTATGGTCTGCCCGTTGATGTCCGCGTAGTAGAGCTGCTCGTCACGGCGCGTCAGGAAGGCGGGTTCTCGTTCCTTCACCTCGATGATCAGGCCGTCGGGCAGAACCCTGGTCACGGCCACGCTTTCCACCCATTCGCTGGCGGCGATGCGGCGCTGCACCTCCGCGATGTTGATGCTCAAGACATTCGATCCCGTGCTAACCCCGCCCATCTCCGCGATCTCCTCTCGCCCGAGCCGCTGAGAGCCTTCGATCCGCAGACTGGTAAGGGCAAAAAACTCATGGGCCGTGACCCACCTGTAAGCGAACAGAATCCCGAAACTGACCACGACAACCGCGGCAACGCCCAGGGTCCAGCGTGTCAGAACGAAAACCGTGCGTCCCAGGCCAAGAAGGAGTCCGCCGAGCACCGCGCCCTTGTCCACGGACTGCTTTCGTTCCTTGCGCCGGGGTACGTTCCGGCGAATCTTCTTGCCCAGAACCGCCGTGCTCACGGATTCCCCGCCCCATCGTCCAGATATCCCTGCCCGACGGTCCAGATGCTGCCAGCGCCCAGCGTCAAAAACAGATCCCCTTCGTGCAGAATCTCGCCAAGAGCGGCCTGCATGGACCCGAAATCCTCGAAAAATCGCACCGGTGTGCTGGTCACCTGCCGGATGGCCTGAGCCAGACTCTGCCCGCTGACGCCGGGGATGGGGGATTCGCTGGCCGGATAGATCTCCGTCAGCAGCAACTGATCAACCCCCGCGAACACCTTTGAAAACTCGCCGAACAGGGCCTGCGTCCTGCTGAACCTGTGTGGCTGGAAGGCCACCACCAGGCGTTTGTGCGGATAGCACAGCCGTGCGGTTTCGAGGGTGGCGGCGATCTCCGTCGGATGGTGGCCATAATCGTCGACCACGAGCACTCCGTTCCGCTCGCCCTTGTGTTCAAAGCGGCGCCCGACTCCGGCAAAGGCTCCAAGACCGTGGATGATGTCCGCCCTCGGAACCTCGGCCTCCATGGCCACGCCGATGGCGGCCAAGGCATTCAGGACATTGTGCCGACCGGGATGGGTCAGCGACACCTCGCCCCAGAATTCCCCGTGGCGATAGACGTTGAATCGCGATCCCGCCTCGCAGCTTATGATCTCGGCGCGCAGATCGTTTCCTTCACCGAATCCGTAGGTCATGACCGGACGACGGACCCTGGGCAGAATGGACTGCACGCCCTTGTCGTCACCGCAGACCACGTTCAGTCCGTAAAACGGCACGCTGTTCATGAATTCGACAAAGCTGTCCCGGATTTCGTCCAGGTCCTTGTAGTAATCCAGATGATCCGCATCGACGTTGGTGACGATGGATATTCTCGGCAAAAGGCACAAAAACGACCCGTCAGACTCGTCGGCTTCGGCGATGAGATAGCGTCCCTGGCCAAGCATGGCGTTGGAACCGTAGGCGTTCAGGCGGCCACCGATGATGACCGTGGGATCAAGATGGGCTTCCATGAAGATCGTGGCCAGGAGCGACGTGGTCGTGGTTTTCCCGTGGGTCCCGGCCACCGCCACGCCGACCTTGAGACGCATCAGCTCGGCCAGCATTTCAGCGCGCGGGATGATGGGCACGCCATGGGCGCGAGCTTCCTCAAGCTCGGGATTGTCGTCGCGCACGGCAGTGGAGCGGACCACGACCTGGGCATCGCGGACGTTCTTCCTTTCGTGACCGGCATGAATCGTGGCCCCGAGAGACTCAAGGCGCAACGCCACCGGCCCCTTGACCAAGTCCGAACCCGACACTTCGTAGCCAAGGGTCAGCAGCACCTCGGCAATGCCGCTCATGCCTGCGCCGCCGATGCCTACCATGTGTATTTTTCTTATTTTCGACTTCATGTTCACCGTCTTACGCGCCGTGTTTTGCTCGACGCCAAATCCTGTAATTGCGCCACGACCCTGTCTCCGGCGTCGGGGATGCCCGCATCGCGGACCGCCCGTGCCATTCTGGCCAGATTCTCCGGCATTTGAAAAAGATCGCCCACCACAGAAGACAAATTCAACTCATCCAGCTGACGTTGCTGAATGACCAGCGCCGCTCCGACCTTTTCCAGCGAACGCGCGTTCCGTAGCTGGTGGTCGTGGGTTGCGTAGGGAAAGGGCACCAGAATGCTCGGCTTCCCTGCCACAGTAAGTTCCGCGATGGTCGTGGCCCCGGCCCGACAGATCACCAAATCGGCAAAACGGTAGGCCTCGTGCATATCGCTGATGAAAGGCTCCACGCGCGCGGCGGGATATTTTTGGGCGTAAACCTCGCGGATGGCCTCGAATTCGTCTTTTCCCGTCTGATGCCAGATGCCGAGCCCCAGGGCTTTGAGCCGGTCGAGTTCCCGCACCACGAAGCCGTTCAGGGCGGAGGCGCCCTGGCTGCCGCCCACAATCAAAATGTTGCGCCCCGGCATGCGCCGCTCCTCACGCAAGGCGCGGATTTCGGCGCGGACGGGATTGCCGGTGACGACCGCTTTTGGGCCGCCGAAGACCGGACCTTCCATGTCCGCGAAGCTGACCAGCACGCGGTCCACGCGCCGCGCCAGAACGCGGTTGGTCACCCCGGGCACGCTGTTCTGCTCGTGAATGGCCGAGGGGATGCCCATCAGGCTTGCCGCCAGGGGACAGGAAAATCCCGCGTAGCCGCCAAGGCCCAGCACCACGTCGGGCTTGAACTCACGCAGAAGCCGCCAGGACTTGAGCAGGCTGCGGCCCAGCCACAAGGCCGTGGCCGCGCTCTTGATGCCTCGTCCCAGAACGCCCTGGGCCGGCAGGGCCACAAAAGGCAATCCGGACTTGCGTGCCCATTCCCCTTCGGGGCCACGTTCCGAGCCCACGAACAGGATCTCGCAGTCAGGCACAGAGGCGCGCACGGACTCCGCCACGGCCAGTGCCGGGAAAATGTGGCCTCCGGTGCCGCCTGTGGTCAGAATCAAACGTTTCATGCCTTGACCTTGCGTGACAGGTTGAGCAGCACTCCGGTGCAGAAAAATCCGGACAGCAGATGGCTGCCGCCATAGCTCAAAAAGGGCATGGGCACGCCCTTTGGGGGAATTGCACCCAGAACCACGCCCATGTTCAGAATGCCGCCGACGATCACGATCGCTCCCATGCCGAAGGCGGTGATGCGGTCATGCATGGTTGCCTGGCGGATGCTGATCGCAAGGGTCCGCCACAAGACCACACCGAGCAGGATGATGATCAGCGACACCCCGACAAAACCCAGTTCTTCACCGAGCACGGACATGATGAAGTCGTTGTGCGCTTCGGGCAGAAAGAAAAGCTTCTGCTTTCCCTCGCCCAGTCCCTGGCCGAACCATCCGCCCGAACCCAGACCGTAAAGAGACTGCACCAGCTGGTATCCCGTGTTCTGGGCATCCTGGAACGGATCCAGGAACGAGAAGACCCGGCGAAAACGATATGGGGAATTGACCACCAGCAGCGCCGCCGAGACCAGGGCCAGAACAATGGCCGATCCCAGGAAAATGATCCGCGTTCCACCGACCAGGCACATCAGGAAAAGCAGGCCCGCCAGAAATACCGCGCCACCGAAATCAGGTTGCAGGAGCAGCAGGAAACACAGACTCCCTGTCACCATGATCGGTGGGAGAAAGCCCACGCTGAAGGTTTTGACCAGGTCCTGTTTGTTGGCGAAAAAGTAGGACAGGTAGAAAACCAACGCGATCTTGGCAGCCTCCAGCGGCTGGATGGAGAACGGCCCGATCCGCAACCAGCGACTTGCCCCGCCGGCAGTGGTGGCGAGCGGCGAAAAAACGGTCAGCAGCAGAAGTCCGGCCGCCAGCAAAATCCAGAGATAGGTGTGACGATAGAAAAATTCGATGTTCGAGCGGGCCGCCACCGTCAGCACGACGCCTCCGGCGACCATGAACAGCACCTGCTTCCAGAACAGGGCGTATTTGTCGCCATAAACCTTCTCGGCCATGATGCCGCTTGCGCTCAGAACCATGATAAGCCCGAGGGAAGCCAGACAGATGACCGCGCCCAGCAAGATGACGTCAAAGCTCATGAGCTGGCGGGCCGCTTCGCGCTGGGTGATCTTCATGATGCGCCCTCCACCCATTCCCTGACAGCGCGCTGGAAAGCCTTGCCCCGCTCCTTGTAGTTGGCGAAGAGGTCAAAACTGGCCGTGGCCGGCGACAGAAGCACGCATTCTCCGCTTCGGGCGTCGGCGGCGGCCCTGAACAAGGCCTCTTCCAGCGTTGCGTCCCAACTGATTTCCTTGCCGCAACCGCTCCAGGCCGCTTCGAAAATTTCCCGCGACTGCCCGAACAGATACACGCCGCGAACCTTCTCGCGCAGAATCGGCACCACCGCACAGAGATCACCGCCCTTGAACACGCCTCCGGCCAAAAGACGCACGGGGCGGTCCTGGCTTTTGAGTGCCGCGATCATGGAGTCAATGGTCGTGGACTTGGAATCATCGATAAAAACGATGCCCTTGTGCTCCGCGACCGCCTCAATGCGATGCGGCAGGGTGGCAAAACCGTCGATCCCGCGCTGCACATCCTCCTCGGAAAGCCCGAAATAGCGGCACGCCAGATAGGCCGCCTCCATGTTTTCCCGATTGTGCTCACCGGGCAGCCCCGGGCATTCAAAGCGTGGGCTGGCCACGAAATAGACCCTGCGACCCTGGGTGAAATTTCGTCTCTCAAGCTCATCCTTCATGGACAACGGCACCACGGCCAAATCCGATGCATCCATGTGCCCGAACATGGAGAGCTTTGCGCTCAAATACTCTTCCATGGTCTCGTGGTAATCGAGGTGGTTGGCCGAAAAATTGAGCAGCACGCCCACCCGGGGATGAAAGGACGGGGAGTTCTGCAACTGAAAGCTCGACACTTCGAGCACCAGGATGTCGGCCTGCTCGCCTCCCAGCAGATATTCACACAGGGGCGTGCCGATATTGCCGCCGGTGAAGACCTTCTTGCCGTTGGCTTCGAGAATGCGGCCGATGAGGGTCGTGGTGGTGGTTTTGCCGTTGGTTCCAGTCACCGCTATGATGGGTTCGGACACAAACCAGCTCGCCAGTTCCAGTTCGGAAACCACCTGCACGCCCGCAGGCAGAAGGTGCGCGACTTTCGAGCGGGCTATGCCCGGGCTGAGCACGATCAGGTTGGCGCCCGCGAAATGCTCTGGCTCGTGCTCGCCCGCGCAGACCGTGAAGCCCAGATCGGCGGGGACCTTGGCGGCACTGGCTTCGTTCTTCTCCAGCACGCGCACCGACGCGCCCATCTTCACCAGAAGACGCGCCGCCGCGATACCCGAGGCTCCCGCCCCCAGCACGATCGCGATGTGACCGCGAAGCTGATCTTCATGGATGAATTCGCGCATGCCCTTCCTACCTCAACTTCAGTGTTCCCAGAGCCATGACCGCCAAAAGAAGCGACAGAATCCAGAAACGGATGATGATTTTCGACTCGTGAATGCCTTTCTTCTCGAAATGATGATGCAGAGGGGCCATGCGAAAGATGCGCTTCCCGCCGCTGACCTTGAAATATCCGACCTGCAGGATCACCGACAGGGTCTCGACCACGAAGAGGCCGCCCACGATGACCAGCAGCAGTTCCTGTTTGCACAGGATGGCGATGAAACCCAGCGTGCCCCCGATGCTCAGGCTGCCTACGTCGCCCATGAAGACCTGGGCCGGAAAGGCGTTGAACCACAAAAACCCAAGGCCCGCCCCGACCATGGCCCCGCAGATCACCGTGACTTCGCCGACCCCCGCGATGTAGGAAACTTGCAGGTAGTTGGCGAGATTCACATGTCCGGCAACATAGACGAAGAGGGCGAAGCATCCGGCCGAAACCACGGCCGGGCCGATGGCCAGACCGTCAAGTCCGTCGGTCAGGTTCACTCCGTTGGAGGCCCCGATCATGACGAAAAGACCGAACGGAACGTAAAGCCAGGTCAGATCCGGGTTGAAATTCTTGAAGAACGGCACCATGAGCTTGGTCGAATACTCCGGAAACGAGACCAGCAAGGAGACCGCGCCGACACTGACGATCAGCTGCCCCAGGAGCTTGATCCTGGGGGAGAGCCCGTCGTTGTGCCTGCGCACGACTTTTATGTAGTCGTCGACAAATCCGACCGCCCCAAACCCAAGGAAAACCATCACGGTCAACCATATGTACTTGTTGCTCAGATCGCTCCACAAAAAGACACTGAACAGCATGCAGAATCCGAACAGCAGGCCGCCCATGGTCGGAGTTCCGCTCTTTGCCTGATGATCCGGACCGCACTCTTTTATATATTGGCCAAATTTAAGCTTGCGAAGCCATCTGATAAAAATCGGACCGATGATTATCGACAGGATAAGCGCTGTCAGCATGGCATATATGGACCTGAACGTGATGTAGCGAAATACATTCAGCATACTGACTTGATCGCTAAGGGGGTACAGCAGATGATAAATCATGCCCAGCTCCTTTCCAGCGCAGAATAATACTGCTCCATTTTACATCCCCGCGACCCCTTGAAGAGCATCACGCCCTGCTCGCAGCGCACTGCGTTCAAAGCTTGCAAAACATCTTCAGCCCCGGACACTTTCTTGAAAACACCTGTGAATCCGCCGAGCCCGGCCTCCACGTCCTGTGCGTGATTCCCCTGAAAAAAGCAGTGCGACGCGCCCATGCCCGCGATCAATTCGCCCAGTTCGCGATGAGCCCGGGAACTGTCCGCGCCCAGTTCGAGCATGTCGCCAAGAACCAGCACCAGCCGCTTGCCTTCGCCAAGACGCCCGGCCTCGCGGATGGAGCGCGCCATGGACACGGGATTGGCGTTGTAGGTGTCGTCGATGAAAAGCCATGTTCCGACACGGCTCTGCACGAATCGCTGGATCACCGGGCTGTATTCCGCCAGGGCGGATTCGATGGCCGCCATGCCCAGGCCCAGTTCCATGGCCATGGCCACCACCGCGGCCAGATTCTCGGCGATATGCACGTTGTGCGACACCTTGCAGCGCAGCTCTTTACCCTTGACGAGCAGGGTGTAGGAAATGGAGCCCTCGACGTTCTCCTGGCGCAGGCACGAATAGTCGGCCCGCGCTCCGGCTCCGGAAAAGGTCACCAGCTTCGGATCACGTCTGGCGCTCTGCTGCAAAAGCTCGGGATAGTCGGCGTTGACGCAGGCGAAACCGCCCTTGCGGACATGATCGAGCAAAATGGATTTCTGCTCCGCCACTCCGGACAGACTGCCGAGCCCTTCCAGATGGCAGGCGCCGATGTTGACCAGGAGCGCCGCGTCCGGGGCCAGGATATAGCCAAGCTCGTCCATGTCGCCGGGCTGGCTGATGCCAAGTTCCAGGACCCAGAAATCCTCGTCTCCGTCCATCTCCAGAATGGACAGGGGCAGACCGATCTGATTGTTCAGATTGCGAAAATTCTTGGCGGTGCGCCCTGCGGCTGACAGTACCTGTGCCAGCATCTCCTTGACCGTGGTCTTGCCCGCCGACCCGCTGACGCCGATGACCCTGGCGCGGGTCCCCTCGCGCCAGACCCGAGCCAGTCGGCCCAGCGCCGAAGTCGTGTCCCGCACCAGCAGCACCGGAACATCCAGATCAAGAGGCGCGCTGGCCACCACGGCGCAGGCGCCGTTCGCCACGGCCTGTCGCGCGAATTCATGTCCGTCGAGCTTCTGCCCGACGATACAGAAAAAGAGGTCACCCTTGCGCACGGCCCGGCTGTCGATGCTCACCCGGCTCACAGACTGGTCGTGACCCTGCTCGATGCTCGCGGCCATGGCGGAGGCGATCTGCTGCAAGGTCATGTTCATGACAGGCACTCCCGCACGACCTCGAAGTCCGAAAAATGACGCTTTTGCGTACCTATGATCTGATAGTCCTCATGGCCCTTGCCCGCGATGAGCAACGCGTCGCCCGGCTCCATGGCCTCCAGGGCCAGCGCTATGGCCTTGCGCCGGTCGGTCTCGCGCAGGACCAGGCGCGCGTTTGCAAGACCCGGCTCGATCTGGTCGATGATGGAATCCGGATCTTCGGTGCGAGGGTTGTCCGAAGTGACCACGGCCACATCGGCATGGCGGGCCACGGCCTCGCCCATGAGCGGCCGTTTGCTCGCGTCACGGTCCCCGCCGCAACCGAACACCGTGAGCAGGCGCTTGAAACCCATGGATTTGAGCGCCACCGAAACTTTTTCAAGCGCGTCGGGGGTGTGCGCGTAATCAATGAAAATATCCAGCCCTCGCTCATTGGGCACCCGTTCCAGGCGGCCGGGAGCGCCCGGAGCCTGGCTCAGGCAATCGCACTGCGCCGGAGTCAGGCCGAGCAACAGCCCCGTACCCACGGCCGAGAGCAGGTTATAGGCGTTGTGACGACCCACCAGACCCGTGCGCAGCTCCCAGGTATGCCCGTCATGACTCAGGCCAAGGGTCATGCCCCCAGGTCCGGCGACAAGAATCCGGCATCGCAGTTCGGCGTCCTCGGAGTCGAGTCCGAATCCGAGCAGATCGGGACGCATCGCTTTCAGACGCTGCCCATACTCGTCGTCGACATTGACGAGCCCCTTGGCGCAACGCGCCGGGCCATCCAGAAACAGGCGCGCCTTGGCTTCAAAGTAGCGCTGCATGTCTCCGTGGTAGTCCAGGTGATCCTGAGTCAAATTGCTGAACACGCCCACTTCCATGGGCAGTCCGGCGATGCGTTCCTGATCCAGGGCATGGGAGGAAACTTCCATGACAAGATTGTCGACACCGTCGCGAACCATGCGTCCGATGATCTCGTGCAGGCTCAAGCAATCCGGCGTGGTCATGGTCGCCGGGACCTGGACGCCGGGCCAGGAGCAATGCACGGTGCCGACGAGCCCTGTGGCCATGCCGTTGCGGCTCAGCAGAAAATGGATAAGATGCGCGGTGGTCGTCTTGCCGTTGGTTCCGGTCACGCCGATGATCCTCGGCAGGTTCGACTGTGTTCCGAACGCCGCGCGGGCCAGCACTCCGAGAGTCTGCGCGGGGCTCTGTACCGCCAGACAGGAGACGCCTTCATGGCGGGGAACATCGACGCCTTCGCCATGCACCACGACTCGCGCGCCGCGAGCCACCGCGTCGTCGATGAACCGCGCACCGTCGACCCGTGTTCCGGAAAGCGCCACGAAAACGTCACCAGGCGTCACCGCACCCGAGTGGGTGCGCAGCCCGGTTCCGCCACGAAGCATTTCCAGTACGGTCTCAAGGTTCATCTGGTTCATTCCTAACCCGGTTGCCCAGTCAGCCAGAGCTGACATTTATTGTCCGCCGGCCACTTCTCGCCGGGGAGCGGTTTTTGCTTTTCCACGATAATACCCTGGCCCTTGACCGAAGGCACGATCCCTCGCGCCACAAGTATCTCAAGCGCCTCGCGCACTGTCGCGCCCTGCAGGTCCGGCATGAATTCCCCATCAACGCTGATGAGTTCCGTTCGCTTCACCGGGGCCGAAAACCGGTCCGGCGAAACCTTCGCCATCTGCATCGCATCCACCGGTTCGGCCAGCATGCCCGAGGAGTTGAGCAGCTGGACCCCGATGTTGCGTACCTCGGGGGCAACCAACACGCCGCCGTAATGCCCCGCCTTTGGCTCATCGACCATCATGCAGACCAGATAGCGGGGCTTGTCGGCCGGAAAGATGGCCACGAATGACGCGACATAGTCCCCTCCGTAACCGCCGGTCGGACTCGCCTTCTGGGCCGTCCCGGTCTTGCCCGCGACCCGCACGCCTTCTATTCGCGCCTGGGTGCCGGTGCCGTCCTCCTGCACCACCTCTTCCATCATGGCCATGACCATTCCAGCCACATTCGAGTCAAAGACACGGGTGCCTTGCACTGGCGTGTCGGCCGCGTGCAAGAGGCGCAAAGGCAGCCGGACCCCGTCGTTGGCGATGCACAGATAGGCATCGGCCAGTTGCAGCATGGTCACGGCCAGGCCCTGCCCAAAAGAAATATTGGCCAGCTCGACATCCTTCCATTGGCTGACCGGATTGAGCAGGCCCGCCGATTCTCCGGGCAGGGGCAGGCCGGTCCGGCGTCCGAAGCCGAGTTCCTGCATATAGCGATTCAGCTTGGCGGCGCCGAGCTCAAGACCGATCTTGGCCGCGCCGATATTGCTCGAATAGCGGATGATCTTGCTTACGGTCAGGTTCTCGTACTTGTGCGTGTCCTTGACGCGGCGTCCCTTGACGCTCCACTTCCCGTTTTCGCAGTAATACTCCTTGCCCGGAGTGCAGACCTTCTCCTGCAATGCCGCCGCGACCATGATGGGCTTCATGGTCGAGCCCGGCTCGAAAATATCCACGGCCATGCGGTTCTTCCACTCCCCACGGATCTTCTTGACCGCGTTGGGATTGAAGAACGGATAATGCCCCCAGGCCAGAATATCGCCCGTGGGCACCTCGACCACCAGCGCCATCCCGGATTTGCCCTTGGCCCGGATCACGCTGCGCGCCAGCGCCTCTTCTGTGGCCAGCTGTACCTGGCTGTCGAGGGTCAGGCGCAGATCCTGGCCGTTGAAAGAACTCCTGTCGCCGCTTTCCAGCGATGACAGCCTTTTCCCGGCCGCATCCTTCTGCACGGTGTACTTGGTGGATGACGGCATGAGCAGGTCGTTGAAACTCTTCTCCAGGCCCTCGATGCCGTTTCCGTCCATGTTCACGAAGCCGAGCAACTGCCCGGCCATGTGCCCCTGCGGGTATTGGCGGGAGTTCTCGGTTTCCAGATAGACTCCGGGGAGCATCTCGGCCTTGATCGCCTCCGCCTGTGCGTCGCTGACCTTGCGTGCCACCCACACGAAACGCTTCTTGGGCCCCATGTTGGCGGCGATGCTCTTGGGGCTCATCCCGAGAATGGAGCCGAGACGCTGCGAAACGGTCCAGACGTCCTTGATCTCGTTAGGGCGGACGTAGACGGACGGAGTCGCGATCGACTTGGCCAGCAGCAGGCCGTTGCGATCAAAAATTTCTCCGCGTTTTCCGGACACGGTCTCCGAGGCCCAGTACTGGCGATTGGCCATCTTCGCGTACTCCGGCCCTTTGACCACCTGCACGAAATAGGCACGGGCCCAGAGTCCCATCAGCGCCAACGCGAAAAGAACCCCGGCAAATATTATCTTGCCGCGGCTTCTGTCCTTGGGTGGCTTGCTTCCGGTTTTTGTCACTTTTTATGCCCAGTTCTGCCTATTGCTGCATGGTACGTATCTGATCCCGCCTTGGAGGCTGCAACCCCGCTTTTGCAGCCCGATCGCGCAGAGTCGCCGGGGCGAGCAGATAATGCAGCTCCACTTGGAGTTTCGAATTCTGATCCTGCTTTTCCTGAAGCTCGCGTTCGAGTATTTTCAGTTCATAAGCCAGATCAACCCGTTCGATATTGACCCACACCAGTCCCAATCCGAGAATCATGGTCACCAGGAACATGACTCCCATGCTCAAATATCCCTTGCCGCCCTCGCTCACAGCGCCTCTCCGTCAACCCTCTCCGCCACGCGCAGCTTGGCGCTGCGACTGCGGCTGTTGGACCGCATCTCCTCTTCGGTGGGAATGAGCGGCTTGCGAAAAGGGAGCCTGAGCTTTTGCGTGTGTCCGCACTGACACACGGGATACTCCCGAGGACACAGACAAGCCGAACTTTCCTTGCGAAAAGCCCTCTTCACGATGCGATCTTCCAAAGAATGAAAGGAGATGACCGCGATGCGCGCGCCCGGCCGCAAATAATCGACGACGCGCTCCAGAAAAAATTCAATTTCCCGCAACTCCTGATTCACTTCCAGCCGCAGGGCCTGGAAGGTCTTGGTCGCGGGATGATTGCGCGACAATGCGCGCCGTTTGGCCGGATAGGCCGCAGCCACGATGCGGGCCAGTTCAAGAGTCGATTCGATCGGGGCAGTCTCCCGGATCTTGACGATGGCCCGTGCGATGCGCCCGGCCATGGGCTCTTCGCCGTAGTCCCACAGAAGCTGACGCAGCCGTTCGAAAGAGGCCCCGTTGACGATGGCCGATGCGGGCTCACCGCCTGAACCAGGATCCATGCGCATGTCAAGAGGGCCGTCCTGCAGGAAGGAAAAGCCCCGTTCGGGACTGTCCAGCTGCAAGGAAGACACGCCCAGATCGGCGATCACGCCATCAAGTCCGTCCCAGCCGACTTCCCGCAGGGCCTGGGGAAAATGCTGGAACGACGTATGGGCCAGCTGCACGTTTTCTCCGTACCTCGCCAGCCTCTCCCCGGCCTTGGCCAGGGCCTGTTCGTCCCGGTCCAGCCCCAAAAGCCGGGCCTGCCCATCGGTAATCTCCATCAACCGGGCAGCATGTCCGGCAAGGCCGAGGGTCGCGTCCATGTAGAATCCGCCGGGTTTCGGCGCGATCCAATGCATGACCTCTTCGAGCATGACCGGAATGTGATCGGAATATGCGTCCATGGCTCCTCCGATCAGAACCGTAGTTCAAATCCTTTTTCGGCCAGATCATCCATGACCTGATCGACATTCTCCTGCAGGGCGTTGCGTCCTGCCTCAAAACGCTCCTGGTCCCAAATTTCGAACTTTCGTCCCACTCCGGCCAGAACGATGTCCTTCTGCAAGCCCGCGTAATTGCGCAGATGTGGTGGAACGAGAATCCGTCCCTGCTTGTCGAGGGTCACCTCGGCTGCGCCGGAAATGAAAAAGCGGTGGAAATCCCGAACCTTGCGATCGGCCATGTTCAACTTGGAAAAACTCTGTTCAATGATTTCCCATTCTGGCAGGGGGTAGGCAGCCACACAATCGTCGAAATTGGTCAGCACCAGCTTGCCGTCCGGGGAATTGGCGAACACCTCGTCGCGAAATTCAGGGGGCAGCATGAGCCGTCCCTTGGGATCTTGCGTACGTTGTGAATGCCCTCTGAACATGCTGTCTCCTCAGTCCTTTCCACTTTTTACCACTTTTTACCACCCTTACCCATGCATCTCTTGGGGAGTCAAGCCATTCCTCCATTTTTTACGGATTTACCCCGTAAAAAAAACTTTGCGCACACGCCATTTCCGTAACTTCGAAAACCATCCTTTCGCCCCGGACAACGTCGCCCCAGGGGGGATTCAACCCGACCGCGCAACAGTCAAATGACAACTCCTTGAAACAACATGTCTTTGCCCTCATTCGCGATACCCGCCCCTGAAAACAGGCCTTTTGCGACCAAAAACACCCGCGCGTGCACAAACCTCATTTTAGCGACTTCATTTCCTTGACTCTCTATTTTGAGAGGCATATCCCCGGGAGTGGATACGATAACGTACAGGCTTCCAGATTAATTCACTGTAATTTTCAATATTACTCTGAAAATTTTATCTATCCAAAAAACGAAAAATCAATTCTCCGTGCAGTCACTTCTACATGAATTGACAATCATGATCTTTCTCAACGTATCATTCAAACAATATGAAAATAGAGAAGAAAAAGTGATTTTTTTCACTTTCCCAGAAAAATGGAACAAGATTTTTTACTAGCATGCGCATTGGGAGCAACGATTATTGGCTTGATCACGAGCCATGTATCTCCCCGTTGGTGGATCAGTTCCACCCTGACGGCATCGGCATGCGCATTTTGGGCTGCAACCAGGGCGCTATCAGGCGGCCCAGTCTGGGAGTGGCACAGCACCTGGCCACTTGGCGGTACGCACGTTTTCATGCGGCTGGATGAAATAAGCGCCTTTTTTTTACTGCTTTTGACCGTCGTTGGTGCCGCGGGGGCCCTGTACAGCCAGACGTACTGGGCACAAGAGGCCCACCCCCGTTCGGCCGGACAAAGCCGCCTGTGGTGGAGCGCCATGCTGGCCTCCATGGGTCTGGTGCTGACCCAGTCCAACGGGCTGCACTTTCTCTTCGCCTGGGAAGCCTTTGCGCTGAGCGCCTATTTTCTGGTCACTCTCGACCGCAAAAACATCCAGGTCCGGGCCGCCGGCCGGCTTTATCTCATTGCCTCCCACGCCGGGACACTGGCCCTTTTTGGATTTTTCGCGGCCCTGGCCGCAAAAACAGGCAGCTGGGAACTTGGCCCCATGACTTCGCAAACCGCCCTGGCCCCGCTCTTCTGGGTCGCCCTTGCGGGTTTTGGCATCAAGGCCGGCATCTTCCCGCTGCACATCTGGCTGCCTTCGGCGCACGCCAATGCGCCGAGCCACGTTTCGTCCATCATGTCCGGCGTGGCCATCAAAATGGGAATCTACGGGCTGGTCCGGTTCAGCTCCTGGCTTCCCTTGCCCGAAGGCGCAGGCTGGGTCGTGGCCGGATTGGGCTCCGCCAGCGCCGTCCTTGGCGTCGCCTTCGCCCTTGGCCAACATGATCTGAAGCGTCTGCTGGCCTATCACAGCGTGGAGAACATCGGCATCATCCTCCTCGGACTGGGTTTCGCCATGATCGCGCTGGACCATGGCCGCCCCGAGTGGGGACTGCTGGCCTTGACCGGCGGGCTGCTCCATGTCTGGAATCACGGGCTTTTCAAGGCGCTGCTTTTTCTTGGCGCGGGTTCTGTGTTGCACGCAACGGGGACCCGGGAGATGAGCCGCCTCGGAGGACTCTGGAAGGCCATGCCCTGGACGGCCTCGCTCTTCACCCTCGGGGCCATGGCCATCAGCGGACTGCCGCCGCTGAACGGATTCGTCAGCGAATGGCTGGTTTACCGCGGGCTGTTTGACGCCAGCCGTCTCAAGACTGCGGCGGCCCTCGGCGCGCTGCCCGCGACCATCCTGCTGGGCGTGACCGGCGCTCTGGCCCTGGCCTGCTTCGTGAAAGTCTGCGGCGTGGTCTTTCTTGGCGCGCCGCGCTCCGAAGCTGCGGCAAAAGCCCACGAATGCGGCGCAGGCATGCGCGCGGCCATGGCGCTTCTGGCTGCATGTTGCCTGATCATCGGCCTTGCCCCGGCGTTTTTCTGGCCGACACTGCTGCGGGTCGCGGGCATCTGGGGGCACACGGATCAGGACCTGGTCCTTTCCAATCATCTCGTCCCCCTGGGAACTGCCCACCTGCTTCTGGCTCTGGCGGCCCTGGCCGTGGCCGCAATCGCCGTCGTCCTGTCTCGCGGCCGCCAAAAACGTGCGCTGACCTGGGATTGCGGCTACCGTGCGCCGAGTTCGCGCATGCAGTACACTGCCGGATCCTTTGCCGGAATCATCACCGCATGGTTCGGCTGGATTTTAAGGCCCGCCGTGAAAGTCAGCCTGCCTGCCGAAATCTTTCCCGCCAGATCCAGTCTGGAAAGCCGCACTCCCGAGACGATCCTGGAGCAGGTGGTGATGCCGGTCGCCACGTACTTTCTTCGCCTTGCGGACTTCGTGCGCACTTTCCAGCACGGACGCGTGCAATCCTATCTCCTGTATCTGTGTGCGGCCATTCTCGTGTTATCCATCGCCGTGCTCCTTTGAACCGGGTAAACAGCCATGTCCTCAAACAAACGAACATCAAAAACTCCCATGTACATAAATCTCATCCAAATAGCCGAATCATTCGGTGTTTCCGAGCAGGTCATCACGGAATGGGTGCGCAAGGACGGCATGCCTCACGTCCATGACCGCGATCGCATCCTCTTTGAGCGCGACGCGGTCATGGACTGGGCGGCGAGCCACGGACTCGGCATCCAGGGCGGGTTTCTCTCGGAGCCCGCGCCCTCGCTGGCCACTTCCCGGGAACTGAGCACCTTGCTGCGCCGGGGAGGAATCTGGCGTGACGTGAACACGGCCGATCTCGGCCAACTGTTCGAACGTATCGTGCGCAGCCTGCCGGGCCTGTCCCCGGCAATATCGAACCTGATTGTGCAGCGCCTCCTGACCCCCGGCGGCATAACCGCGGCTCCTGTGGGCGAGGGATTCGCCCTGCCCCATCCGTCCATGCGGGTCGCCTTGGGCGAAGCCTGTGCCCTGGTGGCGCTGATCCAGCTGAACGCCCCCTGGGAAGCGGTCCAGCCACCCGACGGCAAGCCGATCACCCGCTTGCTCTTTTTCATCTCGCCGACGCCCCGCCTGCATGTGAACATGCTGGGCCTTTTGGCGCGCGGCATCGCTTCCGGCATGCTGAGCGAGGCGCTGGACAGTGGCGCAAGCGACGAGACCCTCCTGCAAATCCTTGCCGAATGCGCTGACAGACAGGCCCCGCATAGCGCCGGAGAGACCCGATGACCGCCGCGCTGCTGGGCATTTTCGGCCTGTCCCTGCTCCTGGCCATGATCCTGGGACGCACGCATGCGCGCATCTGGCTTGGGCTGAGCGCCGTTGCCTCCCTGAGCGGGCTGTATGCGGCCCTGCGCACCCTGGTCACTGCAGAAACCTGGATCTGGCGCGGCGGCTTCGCCCTGGGCGGGGAAACCCCGTTCCTGCGTCTAGACGGGATCAGCGCCCTTTTTCTGATCCTGGTCAGCCTGGTCGGCGGCCTGGGCGCGGTGTACGCCCATGAATACTGGTCCGGACACCATCACCCGCGCTCCGCGCCGGGAGGACGCTGCTGGTGGAGCGCCCTGATCCTTAGCATGGGACTGGTCCTGACCTGCGCCAACGGCCTGCACTTTCTCTTTGCCTGGGAAGCATTTGCCCTCAGCGCCTATTTTCTGATCACCCTGGATCACGACCGCAAGGAGGCACGCAAGGCGGGGTGGCTCTATCTGGCGGCTTCCCACGCCGGAACCATGGCCCTCTTCGCCTTCTTCTCGGCGCTGGCCGCGCGCACCGGGACCTGGGAGCTTGGCCCCGTGCATGCTCAGACCGGCCTCGCGCCGCTGTTCTGGCTCGCCCTGTTCGGTTTTGGGGTCAAGGCGGGCATGTTCCCCCTGCACATCTGGCTGCCATCAGCCCACGCAGGCGCCCCGAGCCACGTCTCGGCCATCATGTCCGCCGTGGCCATCAAGATGGGCGTCTACGGCATAGTGCGCTTCAGCGGATGGCTGCCCATGCCCGCCGGCTCCGGCTGGGTTCTGCTCGGCATTGGTTGCCTGAGCGCGCTTTTGGGCATTGCCTTCGCTCTGGCCCAGAACGACATCAAGCGTCTGCTGGCCTACTGCTCGGTGGAGAACGTCGGCATCATCCTGATCGGTCTCGGCCTCTCCGTGCTGGCCGTTCAGCACGGTCAGCCCATCTGGGGCAAGGCCGCCCTGGCCGGAACCTTCCTGCACGTCATCAATCATGGCCTCTTCAAATCCCTGCTGTTTTTCGGCGCCGGGTCGGTGCTGCACGCCACGGGCACCCGCGACATGAGCCGTCTTGGCGGATTGTGGAAAGTCATGCCCTGGACCGCGACCCTTTTCGCCGTGGGCGCCATGGCCGTGTCCGGGCTGCCGCCCCTGAACGGATTTGTCGGTGAATGGGCGATCTACCAGGGCCTCATGCGGGCCGTGGCCCAGAAAGGGCCCGCCGCCGGAGTCCTGCCCGCGGTCATCGTGCTTGCCGGGGCCGGAGCTCTCGCCCTGGCCGCCTTTGCCAAGGCGGTCGGCATCGTCTTTCTCGGAGCCCCGCGAAACAAGCCCGCCGCGCAAGCCGTCGAATGCGGCTGGTTCATGCGCGCGCCCATGGTCCTGCTGGCCATGATCATGATCGCCATCGGCCTGCTGCCCGGCCTTTTCTTCCGCCCGGTCATGGGCACCGTCGCCGTCTGGGCCCCGCAATGGGCCATGACGGACCCACTTCTTGCGACCCGGACCCTCGGGGGCACGCACACCCTCCTGATCTGCGCGCTGCTCGCGGGCGGTTTTCTGATTATGCGCAAAGCTCAAAGCGCCGGGACAAGGACGGGACCGACCTGGGACTGCGGCTATGCGGCCCCGACTGCGCACATGCAATACACCGGCGGCTCCTTTGCCGGAATCGCAAGAGGCTGGTTCGCCTGGCTGCTCAGGCCCGAAATCATGATCCGGCGGGTGCGCGGCCATTTTCCGGGCAAAGCCCTCGTCCTTGAGCGGGTGCCGGAAACTGTCCTCGAAAAAGCCGTCATGCCCGGCGCGGCGGCCGTGTCCTTCGTGGCCGACGGAGCCAGGAAGATGCAGCATGGCCGTCTGCACCTTTACATTCTGTACGTTTTTCTCGGAGTCACGGCTCTGGGATTCATGGTTCTTCTGGGAGGGATGTGATGCCCCTGTATATCGATGTTCCCCTGCGCCTCCTGGCCTGGCTGCTTCTGGCGCCGCTGCTTCCGGGCGTCATCAACAAGGTCAAGGCCTGGGTGGCCGGACGGCAGGGTCCGCCCGTGCTGCAATTGTATTACGATCTGGCGCGGCTGTGGCGCAAAGGCGTGGTCTTGAGCACCCTGGCTTCGCCCGGTTTCATCATCGCCCCGGCCGTGGCCTGGGCGGCCGTGGTCACGGCGGCCCTGATGCTGCCCCTGGGCGGTGCGGGCACGGCGTTCTCCTTTGACGGGGACGTTCTGCTGCTGGTCTACCTGCTGGCCCTGGCCCGCTTTTGCACGGCCTGGGGTGCCATGGAGACGGGCTCCGCCTTCGAGGGCATGGGCGCGGCCCGCGAGGTCAGCTTCGCCGTTCTGGCCGAGATAGGGATCATCACCGCGATCCTGACCCTGGTCGTGCAATCAGGCAGCATCGCCCTCTCGTCCATGTTCGAGCCGCTCTCCGGGCCGGGCGCGGCGCTCCTGGCCGTGGGACTTTTCATCATCCTGCTGGCCGAAAACTGCCGGGTTCCCTTTGACGACCCAAACACCCACCTCGAACTGACCATGATCCACGAAGTCATGGTCCTGGACCACAGCGGCCCGCCGCTGGCCATGATCCTGCACGGAGCCTCGGTCAAGCTGCTGCTCTTCGCCGTCTTCCTGGCGCAGGCCGTGCTGCCCCTCTCGGAACTGCCGCTTATGGTCTCCGTCGCGGCTCTGACGGCCAGTGTGCTGCTGATCACCGTGGCCGTGGGACTGGTCGAATCTCTGACCGCGCGCCTGGCCTTTCGCCGGGTCCCGCTGCTCCTGACCATCGGATTTCTGTTCTGCCTTTTCCCCCTGCTTCTGACCTGGATGGGTGACCTATGAACGACACGTTGAACCTTTTGATCGGCCTGGCCATGGGCCTGAACCTTCTGGCGCTGGGCACCAGTCGCCTGCCCGTCCTGATCCGGGCGGTGGCCATGCAGGGCGTGCTTCTGGGGCTTTTGCCCCTGGTGCTCGAAGCGCACGGACTGGACTGGCGACTGGTCCTCATCACCCTGGCCACCGTGGCCGGCAAGGGCGTGCTCATCCCCTTCATGCTCATCCGCGCCATGCGCACCGCCAACATCGCCCGGGAGCTCGAACCCTTCATCGGCTACATCCCGTCCCTGCTCCTCGGCGCGGCCGGGACCATCGCCGCCGTGGCCCTGACCCGCTATCTGCCGCTCCTGCCCGAACACGCCGGAAACCTGCATGTCCCGGGGGCCATGGCCCTGATCCTGACCGGGTTCATCCTGCTCATCGGGCGCACCAAGGCCATCTCCCAGGTCTGCGGCTACCTGATCCTTGAAAACGGAATCTATCTCGCGGGGCTGCTGCTCATAAGTTCCACCCCGATCCTGGTGGAATTCGGCATCCTGCTCGACGTCACCGTCGGCATCTTCGTCATCGGCATCATCGTTGACCGCATCCAAAGGGCCTTCGATTCTCTCGACACCCGCAAACTCACGGCGCTGCACGAATGAACGCATACCTGCTCATCATCATCCCCCTGATCGGAGCCGTGCTGGCCGCGCTGTGGCCACGCAGGAAGAGCCGCCCCCTTTTCCTGCCCGCAGTCGGACTGGCCCACACGATCCTGTGTTTTCTGCTCCTGGCCAAGCCCGAGGCCGTGGAACCGGCGGCCTGGCTGGCCTTTGACCCCCTGGCGCGGGCCATCCTGCCCGGCGTGTCCCTGCTTTTCCTGGTCTGCGCCTGCTATACGGTGGGCTATCTGCGACTCAAAGAGCAGGACAATCGGGTCTTTGTCCCGGCGCTGCTGCTGGTCCTCGGGCTTTTGAGCGCCGCCCATCAGGCCAGACACCTGGGCATCCTGTGGATCGCGACCGAGGCCGTGACCCTGGCCTGCGTGCCGCTGATCCACTTCAACGGCACCCCGAAATCCTTCGAGGCAACCTGGAAATACCTGCTCGTCGGCGGCACGGGCATCGCGCTGTCGCTTCTGGGCTCCATCTGCCTCGGATACGCCTCCCTGCACGGAGGCGGGAGCGGGGACATCACCTTCACGGCGCTGCTGGCGCACGGCCCGAACCTCTCCCGCGCCTGGGTCCTGACCGCCTGGGTGCTGCTGCTGGTCGGCTACGGCACCAAGATGGGTCTGGCGCCCATGCACACCTGGAAGCCCGACGCCTACGGGGAGAGCCCGGGCATCGTCGGCGCGCTGCTCGCGGGCGGGGTCACGTCCGTAGCCTTCATGGCCCTGCTGCGCATCAAGTCCGTGGTCGACGCCGCCGGAGAAGGCGCTGTCGCCAGCCGCACCCTGCTCGCCATCGGCCTGTTTTCGACGCTGGTCGCGGCCCTCTTCCTGCTGCGCACCCGCAACTTCAAGCGCATGCTCGCCTATTCGAGCATCGAACACATGGGCATCCTGTGCATCGCCACCTCCCTGGGCGGACCCGGGGTCTGGGCGGCGCTCTTCCATGTCTGGAGCAACGGCCTGACCAAGGGCGCCCTCTTTCTGAGCGCGGCCAACCTGCAACGGGTCGCGGACTCGTCATCCATCGATGACGTACGCGGCATGTCCAAGGTTCTGCCGCGCACCTCCATTCTGTTCGTCGTGGGCATGTTCGCCATCACCGCCTGCCCGCCCTTCGGCCCGTTCTTCAGCGAACTGCTCATCATTCGCACCGGGCTTGACGCGGGTCAGGGCTGGGCCATCGGCCTCTTCCTGGTCTGTCTGCTGCTGGCTTTTTTTGGAATCTCGCGCATCGTCTTCGCCGTTGTCGACGGCCGCCCGAGACTCAAAAAACCCAATCCCGCGCACCTCAAGGAATCGGCCGGGCTCATCCTGCCCCCGCTCTTCCTGCTGGCGGCTTCCCTCTGGCTTGGTCTTTTCACCCCGGACATCCTGAAGGGTGCCTGGTCCGCCGCGGTCCTTCAACTCTTCCCAATGCCATGAACACACTCACCCCATTTTTCCAATTCGCCAACGCGTCCAGAATCTCGTGGGCTTCGGTTCCGGTTTTCTCGGTGACCAAACTCGTCCGCCTGACCGACGAAATGCTTGAATCAGGAGCACGCCTGTGCTCATGGTTCGGCGTCCCGGACCATGACGGCACGATCCTGGTCGCCGTGCTGGCGCTGGATGCCGAAAGCACCCTGGCCGTTGCCCGCAGCGAACCCGTAGGCGGCTCGTATCCGTCCCTCACCCCAAAGCACCCCCAGGCCCACCTCTTCGAGCGCGAAGTCTGGGAACAGCACGGACTGGTTCCCGTTGGACACCCGTGGCTCAAACCCGTGCGCCACGCCTATGGCAACGCCCCGGCCAACGCCCCCTTCTACCGGGTGGACGGCGGGGAGATGCACGAGGTGGCTGTGGGTCCGGTACATGCGGGTGTCATCGAACCCGGGCATTTTCGCTTTCAGTGCGCGGGCGAGGAGGTCCTTCATCTCGAAATCGCGCTGGGATACCAGCATCGAGGCGTGGAGGAAGCCCTGGCAAACGGCCCGCACAGAGCGACCATGAGCCAGATGGAAGCCGTCGCCGGAGACACGACCATCGCCCACGCAACGGCCCATGCATCGGTCCTGGAAGCGCTCGGCGGCGTGGAGGCCCCCCTGCGTGCGCAGTGGCTGCGGGCCATCGCGCTGGAGCTTGAGCGACTGGCCAACCATACCGGCGACATGGGTGCCCTGGCTCTGGATGTGGCTTTCCTGCCGACCTCGGCGGCGTGCGGAAAAATCCGGGGAGACTTTTTGAACCTGACGGCGCTTTTGTGCGGCAACCGTTTCGGACGCGGACTGATCCGGCCCGGCGGATGCCGTCATGACCTTGAGGAGGACCGGCTGCAGACCCTGGTGCAACGGCTCAAAGTCCATATGGACGATGTCGAGCAAGCCATGACCTGGTTCTGGGACGCGGCCTCGGTGCGGGTGCGGTTTCGCAATGTCGGCGTCGTGCATCCGTCCCAGGCCGCAGACATCGGCCTGGTCGGCACGGCGGCGCGGGCCTGCGGGCTGGTCCGCGACGTGCGCTTCGACCATCCGGCAGGCTGGTACCGCTTTTCCCACTCCCCCGTGGCGGTCTGGCCCAGCGGAGACATCTTCGCCCGCGCCCGGGTACGATCCCTGGAAGTGCAGCGCTCCGGGCGATATCTCTTCGAACAGCTGGCCGCGCCCGTGGACGGGGATATCAAGGCCGCCCTGCCCGCCCCGCAACCGGAGTCCATGGCCGTAGCCCTGGTCGAAGGCTGGCGCGGCGAGGTCTGCCACGTGGCCCTGACCGACCACTTCGGCCGCTTCCGCCGCTACAAGATCACGGACCCGTCCTTCCACAACTGGACCGGCCTGGCCCTGTCCCTGCGAGGCACGGCGATCTCGGACTTTCCCATCTGCAACAAGAGCTTCAACCTGTCCTACTGCGGCTTTGACCTCTAACCGATTGGAAAAATTACAATTATCCAGGCTGTTCAAAAATGGTGAGATGCGAGGAACAAAGAAAATTCAGGGCCGAAGCGTATTTTTTCCATACGTGAGGGTCTGGATTTTCTGCAGTGACAAAGCAGATCGCCGTTTTAGGACAGCCTGTTAAGAGGAACGCGCATGTATATCTTCGATACCATCATGAACCGGATGCGGCGCGGCTGCCAGACCATGCCCTATCCCAAGGGCCCGGCCCCGGCCCTTCCGGACCGGCACGGCGGAGCCCTGCGCCTTGACGCCTCGGCCTGCCCGGCAGGCTGCGCGGAGTGCATCGCGGCCTGCCCCGTCTCGGCCATCACCCGCGAGCCGGACCAGGCTGCACGCCTCGACCTCGGCCGCTGCCTGTTCTGCGGAGACTGCGTGGAGGTCTGCCCCAGCGGGGCCATCACCCGGACGGACGACCATCGCCTGGCTGTGCGCCACCGCGAGGATCTGATCCTGGGCGAACCCGGCAAGGAGGAACTGCGGCTGGCGGCGGCCTTGGACGGAAAAATGAAAAGCCTGCTGGGCCGCTCCCTGCGCCTGAGGCAGGTCAGCGCGGGCGGATGCGGCGCCTGCGAGGCGGACATCAACGTGCTCGGCACCATCGGCTGGGACCTGGGACGTTTCGGCATCCAATACGTGGCCTCTCCGCGTCATGCCGACGGCGTGCTCATTACAGGTCCGGTGACCAAGGGCATGGAACTGGCCCTGCAAAAGACCTGGGAGGCCGTGCCCGAACCACGCATCGCCATCGCGCTCGGCGCCTGCGCCATTAGCGGCGGCCCCTTTGTCGGGCAAGCGCAGCACAACGGAGGGGCCGACCCTATCATCCCCATCGACCTCTACATCCCCGGCTGTCCGCCGCACCCACTGACCATCCTGGACGGATTCCTGCGCCTGCTGGACCGGCTGGAGGATAACAAACATAATGAAGCCGAACCTCTTAAGATACTCAAGGTCGACAACCCATGATACACTTTCCCAATTCAAGAAAATACGAGCCGCCTACGGAAAGATACCTACATAAAATAAGCTCGATTCTCCGAAATCCATGAGTAGCTTTCCTCATTGTTTGACATTTTTACTCGGGTCAGGCTTTAGTCTCTAGCCACGATGCATCTCTTTCCCATTTCGCCGATGGGACAACAGAAAGCTGGAGCGCCCCTTGATAACCAACTACAACGCCAAATACTTCGCTCACGACCTCACCATTCAAAAACCCACGGAGGGAGTCGAGAAGATCTCGCGCTCCCTTTTCGACGCCTGCGTCGATCTCAATCCGCACCAAGTGGATGCCGCTCTGTTTACCCTGCGCTCGCCTTTGTCCAAGGGGGTGATCCTGGCGGATGAAGTGGGACTCGGTAAAACCATTGAGGCGGGCCTGCTGCTCTGCCAGTTCTGGGCGGAACGAAAACGGGCGCTCATTGTCGTCTGCCCGGCTTCGCTTCGGAAACAGTGGAGCTTGGAACTGAGCGAAAAGTTCAATCTTCCGAACGTGGTCCTGGATGCTCGTCAGTATCGTCTTGAAAAACAGCACGGCAATCCCTCACCGTTCGAGCAACCCAACGTGATCATCGTTTCATTTCACTTCGCGGCCCGCATGCGCGAGGAAGTCCGGCTCAAAAATTGGGATCTCGTAGTGGTTGATGAAGCCCACAAACTCAGGAACGCTTACCGCGCCAGCAACAAGATCGGCCAAGGTTTGCGTTGGGCCTTTGACGGCTGCTTCAAAGTTCTCATGACCGCCACTCCCTTACAAAATTCGCTTCTTGAACTCTATGGCCTATCCACGTTTTTAGACGAATACATGTTCGGGGATGTGGGGTCCTTCAGGGCTCAATTCATGAATGCAAACGGAGACACCCAGGCTCTCCGGCAGCGTTTAGCGCCCATTTGTAAACGGACTCTGCGCAAAGAGGTCCTTGAATATATCCGCTATACCGAGCGCAAGCCTATCGCTTTTTCTTTCAGATCCACGGACGCGGAACAACGCCTTTATGACGCTGTTTCCGAATTTTTGAAGCGAGAAGAGACATATTCTTTTCCCAGCCAACAGCGCCAACTCATTACCCTGATTTTACGCAAACTTTTGGCGTCGTCCTCCCAAGCTCTGGTGGGGACCCTCCAGACCATGCGAAAACGCCTTGAAGACCTTCGGGTCGGCCTGGCTTCCGACAAAAGCCTCGCTCAGGAACTTATAGAGTCCGAAGAAATCGAAGAGGAACTGCTGGAAGACGACTTGCTGGAAGAAGACCAGCCGGAATCCGAGCCCCCGGCCATCGATCCCGCCAAGATCGAAGCGGAAATCGTCGAACTCGATGAGTACATTCGTTGGGCGAAACTCATCCATGTGGACGCCAAATCAAAGACTCTGCTCAAAGCCATAGAGACGGGCTTTTCCGAAATGGAAAAAATGGGAGCCTCTAAGCGGGCTCTCATTTTTACCGAATCGCGGAGAACCCAAGACTACCTCTACCAATTCCTGGAAGCCAACGGATACGCTAACCAAATGGTTGCGTTCAACGGCTCCAATGGTGGACAGGAAACCCGCACCATTTACGAATCCTGGCTGGAAAAGAACCGGGAAAGCGGACGCGTCAGCGGTTCCCGGTCCATCGATGTGCGCACGGCTCTGGTTGAACACTTCCGCGACAACGCAAAAATCATGATCGCCACTGAAGCCGCCGCCGAAGGCGTTAATCTTCAGTTTTGTTCCCTGGTCATCAATTACGACCTCCCCTGGAACCCTCAGCGCATCGAGCAACGGATTGGACGCTGCCACCGCTACGGACAAGCCCATGACGTGGTGGTCATCAATTTTCTCAATGAACGAAACGCGGCGGATCAGCGCGTCTACGAATTGTTGGAACACAAGTTCAAGTTGTTCACCGGCGTGTTCGGGTCCTCTGACGCCGTGCTCGGTTCCATCGAATCGGGAGTAGATTTTGAAAAGCGCATTCTGGCCATTTATCAAACCTGCCGAACGCGGGAAGAAATCTCCGTGGCCTTCGAGACGCTGCAAAAGGAACTGGAAGATCAGATTGACGAGCGCATGGACGCCACGAGAAAGCTTCTTCTCGACCATTTTGACGAGGATGTTCACGCCCGGCTGAAAGTTCAACTTGACGACGCCCAGTCGCAACTGGATCGTTTCGGGAAAAGGTTCTGGACTCTCACTCGCTTCATCCTGCGGGACCACGCGCGGTTTAACGAACAGGCATTGAGTTTCTACTTGCAGCCTTCGCCGATCCAGAAGGTGAGGCCGGGAACCTACCACCTCATTTCCAAGGACAAACCCAACGTTTCGGGCGATTTTCTGTACCGCCCATCCCACCCCTTGGGCGAGCATGTGCTGGATCAAGGCCGGGCATGCGCAACACCACCGGCCCGGCTGCGGTTCGATATCAGTGGGCACCCGGTTAAAATCGCGCTCATCGAACAGCTCAAGGGCAAGAGGGGCTGGTTGACGCTTCAATTGTTGACCATTGAGTCTTTTCAGCGCGAAGAGTACCTCCTTTTCTCCGGCATTGACACGGCAGGCGCTTCGCTTGACCAGGAAACGTGCGAAAAGCTCTTTCATTGTGAGACACTGGCGGACCAGTCCACCTTTCACCTGCCCGAAGATAAAGCGTCTCTTCTGGAAGGAAATGCTACGCGCCACGCCAAGGCCTCCGTCAGTCATTCCTTGGAGCGCAACAACGCTTATTTTCAAGAAGAACGGGAACGCCTGGAGCGCTGGGCCGAGGACATGATCCTGGCGTCGGAAAAGGAATTGTCCGATACCAAGGCCCAGATCAAGGCGCTGAGCAGGCAAGCGCGTCTAGCCGTCAATCTGGAAGAACAGCAAGGTATTCAGAAACGCATCGCAGAACTGGAAAAGACCAAGCGCAAGCAAAGAAACCGAATTTTCGACATCGAAGACGAAATCGAGGCCAAACGCGACCAGCTCATTCGTCGCCTCGAAAAGCGCATCAGCCGAAAGAGCACGCTTACGCCTTTGTTCACCATACAGTGGGAAGTCATCTAGGAGAGTTCATGACCGAGAATTTCAACCGCCTTGCCACGCTCCTTCGGGAGCTTTTTCAAATGGACCGTCCGGACCTGGATTTCGGCATTTACCGTATCATGAACCAGAAGCGCAAAGACGTGTCGGCATTTCTGGAAAATGATCTCTTGCCGCAGGTTCGAAAAGAATTGTCCACGATCAATTCAGGCGAAAGTGTGCAGGTAGAGCTGAATGCGACAATCAAACAGGCGCGGGAGCTTGGCGCAGACCCGGAGCAATTGTCCAAGGTGCAAAAACTGCGCGAGCAATTGGCCACCTATGGGGACTCGTCAGCAGCGGAAAATGAAATTTATTCTCACCTCTACAATTTCTTTCGTCGCTACTACAAAGACGGCGATTTTCTATCCCTGCGCCGCTACAAGAAGGACGTATACGCCATCCCTTATGAGGGAGAAGAGGTCAAACTGCACTGGGCCAACGCGGATCAATACTACATCAAAAGCGCCGAAAACTTCCGGGATTACGCATTTATGATCGGAGAGGCTCCGACTGAAGATCAGGAAGACACCCGCAAGCGAGTCCATTTCAAGCTGGTGGACGCCGATACGGAAGTCGCCAACAACAAGGCACAGGAAGGCAAGGAACGTCGTTTCATGCTGTGCGACGACACGCCCATGCTGGAGGAAAACGGCGAACTGGTCATCCGCTTCGAGTACAAGCCGACGGCCAAAAAGCAGAACCAAAAGAGTTTGAACGAAGCCGCCGTCAAGACCATCCTGGGCAATGCCGCCTTCGTGGAATGGGTGCGTTTGCTGGCCCAGGAGGACAACGGACGAAGCTGCCTGGAAAAGCACCTCAACATCTACACGACCCGCAACACCTTTGATTATTTCATCCACAAGGACCTGGGCGGATTCCTGCGCCGGGAACTGGATTTCTACATCAAAAATGAGGTTCTTTTCCTGGACGACATCGAAAACCAGGCATCCGCGCATGTGGAAGCCCAATTGACGCAAATCCGCGTCCTGCGACGCATCGCGCACAAGATCATCCGTTTCCTGGAACAGATCGAGAATTTTCAGAAAAAGCTGTGGCTGAAGAAAAAATTCGTTGTCGAGACGAACTACCTCATCACATTGGATCGAGTGCCGGAAGAACTGTATCCGGAAATTGCGGCGAATGATGCGCAGCGGGAAGAATGGGTGAGGTTATTCGCTATTGATGAAATCAAGAAGGAATTGATGACACCAGGTTATTCCACGCCGCTGTCCGTAGAGTTTTTGAAAGCTCATGACAAACTCGTACTGGATACTTGTTTCTTCGATCCAAAGTTCAGGACAAGGCTCCTTGGGAGTATCGATGCTCTCGATGACCAGAGTGATGGTCTCCTGATTCATTCAGAAAATTTCCAAGCACTAAACATACTACAAAAACGATACAAAGATAAAATCAAATGTGCATACATCGACCCGCCATACAACACAGGCGGTGATGGATTTGCCTACAAAGATTCATATAAACACTCAAGTTGGCTATCTTTAATTAAAGACAGAGCAATACTTGCATCCTATATGTTGTCACAAGATGGATTTTCTGTCGTATCTATTGATGACATCGAATTCTCTAACATAAATTCATTACTTGACATTGTTCATGGCGACAATAACCATATTGCAAATTTAGTATGGGACAGAAACAGGAAAAATGACGCAAAATTATTCTCTGTCGGACATGAATATATGACAATATACGCTAAAGATAGAACATATATTTCAGAATTGAATATTACGCTACGTGAAGTTAAACCAGGAATAGAAGATGCGAAAAAAAAATTCAACTCAATCATAAAGAAAAATCAAGATACTGAACACGTAAAATCCGAATGGAAAAAGTATATCCAGACAATTAAAGACCCTGAAACAAAATCTATTCTGTCAAAGTTTCAAAAAATATCTCAACGTGGGCCTTATCGAGACGATGGAAATATTAATTGGCCAGGAAAAGGTGGCCCAAAATACGAAATACTACATCCTCAAACAAGACGAACTGTTAAATCCCCTAAAAGTGGCTGGCGATATTCTACTTCAAAACGATTTTGGGAAGAATATCAAAAAGGGAAAATAGCATTTGGCCAAGACGAAAAAACAGTTCCAGGAATTATTTATTACTTATTTGAAAGTACTACACAAGTTATGGGTAGCGTTTTCTGGAGTTATGCACAGTCAACTTATGAGAATTTTTTAGCCGTTATTGGGGACAGATCATTTGAAAATCCCAAAGATGTAAAAGATATCCAAAGAATTGTTAGTTACCTATCATCGAGCAACACAATAATAATCGATTATTTTGCAGGATCTGGTACAACGGGACATGCTGTCATCAACATTAACCGTGAAAATGACGGGAAGCAAAAGTATATCCTTATTGAAATGGGCGAACATTTCGACACAGTTCTCAAACTCCGCATGGCTAAAGTTGTCTATTGTGATTCCTGGAAAGACGGCAAGCCTACAACTAGACACACCGGCGTATCCCACTGCTGCAAATACCTGCGACTTGAATCCTACGAGGACACTCTGAACAACCTTGTTCTCAAGCGCACCCCTGCGCAACTTTCTCTACTTGCGGACACCCCGTCCCTGAAAGAAGAGTACATGCTTTCGTACATGATGGATCTTGAGGCCGAAGGCAGCGCTTCCCTTCTCAATGTGGACACCTTTACCGATCCGTGGAACTACACGCTCAAAATCGCCACCGGAAGCGCAGGCGAAACCAGAACCCGCCCCGTGGACCTGGTGGAGACCTTCAACTATCTACTTGGTCTGAACGTCATCCGCCGCAACGTCATTCGGGGCATCGAAGTGATTGAAGGCATCAATCCGGAAGGTGAAAAAGTTCTAATTATTTGGCGCAACACGACCAAGGTCAACAACGTCCAGCTTGATGAATTTTTCCGCAAGCAGGAGTTTAATCCCCGCGACACGGAATTCCACCTCATCTACGTCAACGGCGACAACAATTTGGAAAACCTCAAACGTGCTGACGAAACTTGGAAAGTCCGTTTGACCGAGGAAGAATTCAAACGCCTCATGTTCGACGTGGAGGATGTATAATGGATAGCAAACTCGACAAAATTACCATCGAAGGTTTCAAGTCCATTCGGTCTCTCAAGGATTTCAAACTGAAAGATTTAAATATTCTAATCGGTGGGAATGGAGCTGGAAAGAGTAACTTCATTGACATGTTTCGCATGCTTCGAGCCATGATGGAAATGAGCTTGCCTGAGCCTAAATCTTCAAATTTGAGCACCTATTTTGAAATGGGCGGTGGCATTGATGATTTTTTATTCAATGGCCCCAAAGTCACCTCAGAGCTTAAGGTACAGCTCGAATTCGGAAGAAATAAATACAAATTTACCATTGCTCCAACAGCGGATGAGAATTTTCTAATTACTGAAGAAAAAAATTATTTTGCATCTTGGTGGGATATTTGTACTCATTCACACATACCGGGTCTTCTTGCGGACAAAGACAAGCTAGGCGCTGCTGGGGGAAAAAGTGTTTCCTGGCATGTGTATAATGCCATTGATTCCTGGCGCATTTATCATTTTCATGACACGAGCAAAAATGCTCCGGTCCGCAGGTCTGAAATTATTCAAGATAATGAGTATTTCCGTTTCGATGGAAGTAACATTGCGCCCTTTTTGTTAGGCCTTCGCGAAGAAGAAAAAGGCGCGTACACAGAAATTGTGGAGACGATTCGCACCGTCACTCCATTTTTTCAGGATTTTTTGCTCAAACCCCGCAAGCGTGGCGAAAAAGAAACCGTCAATTTGAGCTGGCGACAGAAAGGTTCCGATTATCCACTACAGCCCTACCATTTTTCCGACGGCACCCTCCGCTTCATCTGCTTGGCCACGGCTCTTTTGCAGCCGGACCCGCCTTCGACCCTGATTATTGATGAACCGGAACTCGGTCTGCACCCATACGCCATTACCGTGCTGGCAGAGCTTATGCACGCCGCGTCAAAGCGCACACAATTGATCGTATCTACCCAATCCCCGGCATTGGTTGATCATTTTGAACCGAACGATGTGGTCGTGGTAAACCGGAAACAAGGGGCCTCGACGTTTTCCCGGTTGAATCCAGAAGAATTTAAAGACTGGCTGGACGAATATTCCCTAGGTGATCTGTGGCGCAAAAATATCGTGGCGGGAGGGCCGGACCATGAATAGGCCCGTCACGGTAGCGGTCATCTGCGAGGGATCCACCGAACAAACATTTATTCGGGACGTGCTTGCCCCGACCCTCGCAACCAAGAATCTTTTTCTTGAAGCACAGCTGATCGGAAGGCCGAAGCACAAAGGTGGCCACGTTGTATTTCAACGCGCACTGACCGATATCGAACAACGCTTGAAGCAACGGCGGGACATTTACGTATCAACCATGTTCGATTTGTTCCGCATTGATACTGCTTGGCCTGGCGTCTGCGATATCCGCAAGGGCATGGCAGCTTCCCTGAAAGCTGAATTGATCGAGGCGCGCACCCTGAAGGCCGTCGAAGCAAAACTTCCAAACGCTGGTGTTGCCAAGCGCTTCATTCCGTTTTTTTGCCTTCATGAATTCGAGGCGCTTTTGTTCAGCTCCCCAGCAGAACTTGCGGGCCAGCTACAAGTCGAGGAAGACCTGATCGCAAACATTCTCAGAGAATGCGGTACACCTGAAGAAATCAACGACCACCCGCAAACAGCACCCAGCAAACGGATAGAATCCTTGTATCCTGGTTACCGTAAAATCGTCATGGGCAGGGCCATTGCCCAAAAAATCGGCGTCAGAACCATTCGCCAGCATTGCCCGCATTTCGATGCCTGGGTCAACCGGCTTGAAGCCCTCGTAAAGTAGGACCCGACACCATGCCCCTCCCTTTTTATCAACGACTCGTCCTTACCAAGTGGGCACTCAGCCTTTTCGAAGGTTCGGATTTAAGCAACCTCTCCAGACATCTGAAGGCTGACAGCTTGGAAGGTTTTGACGAGGATAACATCAGCAAATTCGTACAGATGCTGACGTGCCATTTGCCTGCGGATTCGAGCCTGACCAAGGAATTGCTCCTCGGATACGATGCGAACATCGTCCGTCATTGGCGCGCCATCGCCGAGCCCAGGTCCAGAGGCGGCAAAATCATCACGCCCAAATATTATCAGTATCTGTGCCTCCTGTTCGCTGAAATTTACCTGGACCGTTATTTCCAGGACAAGAATGCGTTGCTTGCGGAACTGAATCGATTTCTTCACTCATTCAACGCCGACTTGCCCAGAGCGGACAAGGTAGAAGAGTTCCGGTCGGAAGACCTGAACAAGCTCGCCTTTTGGAATGCTACGGGCTCCGGCAAGACCCTGCTCATGCATGTGAACATTCTGCAGTACCGGCACTATCTGGCGCTGCGGGGCAAGGCACGTGATCTCAATCGCATCATTCTGCTGACCCCGAATGAGGGTCTGTCTCGCCAGCATTTGGACGAATTCACGCAATCAAAAATGCAGGCGGTCCTGTTCAGCAAGGGCCAAAGCATCTCCCATAAACTGGGTCTGATCGAAATTATCGACATTCACAAGATCAGGGAAGAATCCGGTGACAAAACCGTGGCCGTTGATACTTTTGAAGGTAACAACTTGGTCCTAGTGGATGAGGGCCACAAAGGTTCCGGCGGTGTGGAATGGATGGACAAACGGAACAGACTCTGTGCCCAAGGTTTTTCCTTCGAGTACTCCGCCACCTTCGGACAGGCGCTCAAGGCCGCCAACAATGCCGGACTGACCCAACTCTACGCCAAGTGCATTCTTTTCGATTACTCCTATCGCTATTTCTACGGAGACGGGTACGGCAAGGACTATCGCATCCTCAACCTGTCCGACGACACGGACGAAGGCAGAAGAAATTTGTACCTTATCGCCTGCCTGCTCTGTTTCTACCAGCAAATGCGGCTTTACGAAGACAGGCGGCAGGAATTTCGACCGTTCAACATCCACTGCCCTCTTCTGGTCTTTGTCGGCGGGACGGTGAAGGCAGTCCGCACCGAAGGTGGACGAAAAGTTTCCGATGTCATTGCCATCCTGCAATTCATAAGTTCCTTTACCATGGACAGGACAGGAAGCATCGAAGGTTTGCGCCGGATTCTCAAGCACGAGGACGGACTGACCGATCCCAAGGGGCGCAATATTTTCGCGGCGGCATTTGGCCACCTGCATTATGAGGGACTGCACGCGGAAGATGTGTTCGACGACATCTTGAAGCGCGTCTTCCACACCGCCGCGCCCGGCAAGCTGCATGTGGAATTTCTCAAAGGAGGGGACGGGGAAATCGCCCTCAAGCTCGGCGAGGGCAACCAGCCCTTCGGCGTCATCAATGTCGGCGACGCCAAGGAATTGTGGAAGCTTTGCGAAGACATCCCCCAACTGGTCACGATGGAAAAAGATTTTTCCGAATCCCTGTTCAGGAAAATTAACGCTGATGATGGCGGCATCAACGTTCTTATTGGCTCCAAAAAATTCACGGAGGGCTGGAACAGCTGGCGAGTGAGTACCATGGGCCTTATGAATATCGGCCGCAGTGAAGGTTCCGAAATTATCCAACTCTTCGGGCGGGGTGTGCGGCTCAAGGGCTTCGAGTTTTGTCTGAAGCGTAGTTCCGAGGTCCGGGCACCAAAGACTCCGCAATTCATCAAGACCTGCGAGACGCTCAATATCTTCGGTATCCGAGCCGATTACATGCAGCAATTTCAGGAGTATCTTGCCGACGAGGGGCTTCCCACTGATGTGGAAGAATTCATGCTGCCCGTGGTCAACAACCTTGGGCGCATCAAGCTTAAAGTCCCGAAAGTCTCGGATGAGGCGAATTTCAAGGCAACGCAACGTCCGACCCTGGAATTTCCTCCCGAGCCGCTAACAAGCAGGCCCCTGATTCTGGATTGGTATCCTAAAATCCAGGCCATCATTGCCCAGGGACTACGTGGTGGATTGGCCGACGCCAAAAAAAACGAGATCCGACGTCTGACGGACAGGCATCTGGCCTTCATCAACTGGGACGACGTTTATTTCGAATTGATCCGGTTCAAAAACGAACGCTCGTGGTTCAACTTCAACCTTTCCAAGGATATTCTCCCGGAGTTAGTCAGCAAAGGTGGATGGTTTAAACTGCTGGTTCCGGAAGGCGATATCGAGCCCGTGAACTTTGCGAATATTCGCCGGTGCCAGGAAGTGGTCATCGCCCTGCTCAAAAAATACTGTGACCGCTATTACGGCTTTCGTAAGGATGAATACGAAAAGCCGTTCATCCAATACGCGGAACTTGGGCCTGACGACCCGAATTTCTTTGAGGCGTACAAGGTTGCCGTGGACCGGTCCGCCATCGAAATCATCGATGAAGTTAAAGCCATCCAAACTGCGATTGCCGAGAAGAAACTGGCGAACATGAGCTTCGGCAAAATACAGCCCATCATTTTTGAAAGGCACCTGTATTCACCACTGCTGCATATCAAAGACGGTTCGGAATTGGTCACGATATCCCCGGTGGAGTTGAACGAAGGGGAAAAAGATTTCGTCCTCGATCTTAAGGCCCATTATGAAAAGCACAAATCCTGGTTTGAGGGACGCGAACTCTATTTACTCAGGAATCGCAGCCGGGGAAAAGGCATCGGCTTTTTCGAGGCCGAAAATTTCTATCCGGACTTCATCCTGTGGCTACTGCAGGATGAAAAGCAACATATCGCCTTCATAGACCCCAAGGGCATCCTCCGCCTCCGTGGCCTCGAAGATCCCAAGATCATGTTTCACAAGACAATCAAAAATCTTGAAAACCGCTTGGGCGATCACAACGTGACCATGGACGCCTTCATTATTTCCAGCACGAGTATCGAGGATGTTAAATGGTGGTCTGAAGGGGGGAACATTCTAGAGTTCAACAAACGCAATGTACTCTTTCAGAAAGAACAGCGTGACGTGTATGTGAAGATGCTTCTAGAAAGAATCGAAGCATATTGATCTTTTCTACTGAAATAACGATCTTCCCCCATCATCCAGCATAAGACGCAAAAAAGGGCCGGAATCGCTTCCGGCCCTTTTGTCATTCTGGGATATGAACGGCTTAGTACATGCCGCCCATGCCGCCCATGCCGCCACCGGGCATGGCCGGAGCAGCCTCTTCCTTGGGCTTCTCTGCGATGGCGCACTCGGTGGTGAGCAGCAGGGAGGCTACGGAAGCGGCGTTCTGCAGGGCAATGCGGGTCACCTTCTTGGGATCGATGACGCCGGACTTGAGCAGATCTTCGTATTCGCCGGAAGCGGCGTTGTAACCGAAGTCTTCCTTGCCGTTGCGGACCTTGTCGATAACCACGGCACCTTCAACACCTGCGTTGCCGCAGATCTGACGGATGGGCTCTTCGATGGCGCGACGGATAACCTGTACGCCGGCGGCTTCGTCGTCATCGGCGGGCTTGACGGAATCCAGGACGGACTGGCAGCGCACCAGGGCGACGCCGCCGCCAGGCACGATGCCTTCTTCAACGGCAGCGCGGGTGGCGTTCAGGGCGTCTTCCACGCGAGCCTTCTTTTCCTTCATTTCGGTCTCGGTGGCTGCGCCAACATTGATCACGGCAACGCCGCCAACGATCTTGGCCAGACGCTCCTGCAGCTTTTCGCGATCGTAATCGGAGGAGGTCTCCTCGATTTCGTTGCGGATCTGCTTCACACGGGCCTTGATGGCCTCGGCTTCGCCGGAACCGTCAACGATGGTGGTGTTTTCCTTGTCGATGACAACGCGCTTGGCGGAACCGAGCTGGTTCAGGGCGATGCTCTCGAGCTTGACGCCCAGGTCATCGGAAACAACTTCGCCACCGGTCAGGATGGCGATATCCTGCAGCATGGCCTTGCGGCGCTCACCGAAGCCGGGAGCCTTGACGGCCACGACCTGCAGGGTGCCACGCAGCTTGTTGACAACCAGGGTAGCCAGGGCTTCGCCTTCGATGTCTTCGGCGATGATGACCAGGGGCTTGCCCATCTTGGCGGCCTGCTCCAGAACGGGGAGCAGTTCCTTCATGTTGGAGATCTTCTTTTCGTTGATCAGAATCAGCGGAGAATCCATCCCGCAGACCATCTTGTCAGGGTTGGTCACGAAGTAGGGGGACAGGTAGCCGCGGTCGAACTGCATGCCTTCGACGACGTCCAGGTTGGTCTCCAGACCCTTGGCTTCTTCAACGGTGATGACGCCTTCTTTGCCGACCTTGCCCATGGCTTCGGCAATGATGTTGCCGATGGTGGCGTCGTTATTGGCGGAAATGGTGCCTACCTGGGCAATTTCCTTCTGATCGCGGGTGGGCTTGGCCAGCTTGTCCAGGCTCGTGATGACGGCTTCAACAGCCTTGTCGATGCCGCGCTTGATGGACATGGGGTTACGACCGGCGGCAACCAGCTTGATGCCTTCGGTAAAGATGGCCTGGGCCAGGATGGTGGCGGTGGTGGTGCCGTCGCCTGCGATGTCGGAAGTCTTGGAGGCGACTTCCTTGACCATCTGGGCGCCCATGTTCTCGAACTTGTCTTCCAGTTCGATTTCCTTGGCTACGGTCACGCCGTCCTTGGTGATGATGGGGGAACCGAAGGACTTCTCGATGACAACGTTGCGTCCCTTGGGTCCGAGGGTGACCTTGACGGCATTGGCCAGGGTGTCCACACCGATTTTCAGTTTTTCACGGGCCTTGGCATCAAACTTGATAATTTTAGCAGCCATGTGTGCGTCTCCTTGAATTCTTAAAAATTAGGCTTCGATAACAGCGAGGATGTCGTCTTCACGCATGATGAGGAGTTCCTCACCTTCGATCTTGATCTCGGTGCCGGCGTACTTGTTGAAGATCACCTTGTCGCCAGTCTTGACGCCCATGGGGATCTGCTTTCCGTCTTCGGCGACCTTGCCCGGACCGGCGGCAACCACTTCACCCTTGATGGGCTTTTCCTTTGCGGAATCAGGGATGATGATGCCGCCTTTGGTTACCTGCTCCTCTTCGAGACGCTTGACCAGAATACGGTCGTGCAGTGGTCTGAGTTTCATGTTTTTCCTCCAAGATGTTTAAGAATTTCTTCCGTGTAGATATTTTTTTTGGCACTCGGCAAGGCGGAGCGCCAAAACGCGGAACTGAAAATGCAACTCAAGTTCCGCGCGAGACAGAGGCCCAAATAATCCCTGCGACAGTGAAGTCAAGGGACGAAGTCAAAAAAAAATTCATTCCTCGCCAAGCCGGGCGGCTTGTGATTCGGATCAAGGCAGGCTATGCATTTCGCCTCACAACCGCCACCACCGCCCGCTTAAGGGCTGACCGCAAGACCGCTACAAGGACATCCCCATGCTCGACATTAAATTTATCAGATCAAATCCGGACGAGGTCAAAGACGGACTGCGCAAACGCCGCAGCAAGCTGGACCTTGAACCTTTTCTGGCCATCGACCAGAAAAGGCGCGAACTGCTCCTTGAAGCCGAAGACTTGAAAGCCCGCCGCAACCAGGCCTCCGGCGAGATGGCCCGGATGAAGAAGGCCGGCGAAAACGCCGAAGCCCTTCTGGCCGAGCTTGGCGGCATGTCCACGCGCATCAAGGCCCTGGACGAGGAACTCAAGGACATCGAGCAGCAGACCTCGGACTGGGTCATGTCCATCCCCAACGTGCCGCACGCCTCCGTGCCCGAGGGCGTGGACGAGGCGGACAACACGGAGGTGCGCAGCTGGGGCGAGAAACCCGTCATGCCTTTCGCCCCGAAGGAGCATTGGGAGCTGGGAACGGCCCTTGGCGGCCTCGATTTCGAGACCGCAGCCAAGATCACGGGCAGCCGCTTCGTGATCCTCAAAGGCTGGGCCGCCAAGCTTGAGCGCGCGCTGATCAGCTTCATGCTCGACGTGCAGACCCTTGAGAACGGCTACGACGAGGTCATGCCCCCGGTCATCGTCAACCGCGAGAGCCTCATGGGCACGGGGCAGTTGCCCAAATTCGAAGAGGACCTTTTCCACCTCGAAAACACGAGCTACTACCTCATCCCCACGGCCGAGGTCCCGGTGACCAACATCTACCGCGACACGACCCTGGCCGAATCCGCGCTGCCCATCGCCCACTGCGCGTACACCGCGTGCTTTCGCTCCGAGGCGGGCTCCTACGGGAAGGACACCAAGGGCATGATCCGCCAGCACCAGTTCGACAAGGTCGAGCTGGTCCGCTTCGTCCACCCCGACTTTTCATATAATGAACTGGAAAAACTCCTCGGGCACGCCGAGAGTATCCTGCAGAAGCTCGGGCTGCCCTACCGCGTGGTCACGCTGTGCGCAGGGGATCTGGGCTTCTCTTCGGCCAAGACCTACGACATCGAGGTCTGGCTGCCCGGCCAGGACAAATACCGCGAAATCTCTTCCTGCTCCAACTTCGAGGATTTTCAGGCCCGCCGGGCGGGAATCCGCTTCAAGCCCGCAGACGCCAAGAAGAGCAGGCTGGTTCATACCCTGAACGGATCGGGCCTGGCCGTGGGCCGGACCATGGTCGCCATCCTGGAAAACTACCAGCAGGCCGACGGGTCGGTACTCGTGCCTGAAGTCCTGCGACCTTACATGAACGGACTGGAAAAAATTGAATTGAAAAAAGACTGACTTTCCGGCTTGACAAGGTGGGTACCCCCCTATAGAAGCGTCTTCTCTTTACGGGCCGTTAACTCAGACGGTAGAGTATCTGCCTTTTAAGCAGAGAGTCGAAGGTTCGATCCCTTCACGGCCCACCAAAATGCGTCCCCATCGTCTAGTGGCCTAGGACGGCGGCCTCTCACGCCGCTAACAGGGGTTCAAACCCCCTTGGGGACGCCACTTTTTTTCTTCGACGCAAAACTTGCGTCCCCATCGTCTAGCTAGGTCCAGGACACCGGCCTTTCACGCCGATAACAGGGGTTCAAATCCCCTTGGGGACGCCACTTTTTTTTCTGTTTTTGTTTTTTGTTGGGTGATCGTTCAACGGTAGGACAGCGGACTCTGACTCCGTCAATCTTAGTTCGAATCTAAGTCACCCAGCCACCTGTCCCCATCGTCTAGCTAGGTCCAGGACACCGGCCTTTCACGCCGATAACAGGGGTTCAAATCCCCTTGGGGACGCCAAAGGAAGCAAGGCCTTACATCGCAAGATGTAAGGCCTTTTTCTTTTTCCGCACGCGGACCGCTTTTCTTGTCAAATCAAATCGTTTCCACTGAATTGGCGCCCTTCCTCGGCCAAGCCTCTCTCAATTATCCCCAATCGCCAAACCGCAGCGTATTCAATGGCTACCCTTCCCCGATCATTTGCAGATGCATGAAAAATGAGAACTTGCGACTGGCTCCAACACACGCCTTCAATGTGAAAAGCTAATACCATCCTCCTTGATTTTCAGCACATTAGATTTTGATTCTCCAGTGAACAAATCGGCAACCAGGGCAGCGCAGACTCGTCGATAAAGACGAGGCCCGGAATCTGAAGCCCAAGGAGTTCCCCTTTAAGGGAACAATATCTTGACAGAAAAAATGGGAACTTTTAGATGGCAGGCATGAACGTACTCAGTCGAAAAACTCTAAATTGCTACTGCGAGAAATATGCAGAAGCGAGAGGAAATCTTCTGGCTTGGTATGATCTGGTTTCTAAGAAACGGTACGCGAATCACGCGGAGTTGAAAAAAGATTTCCCCAGCGCCGACCACATCGGTGGAACCAGGTATGTCTTCAATATTAAAGGAAACAATTTCAGACTGATAGTTTGGATTCGCTTTGAGGTCGGCCAAATGTATGTAAAATGGTTTGGAACCCACGCCGAATACGACAAAATTAAAGCAGCAGAGGTGCCGTATGATGATCCGTGCCATTAAGACAGATGCCGACTACGAAGCGGCGCTGGCTCGGGTCGAAGAAATTTTCGACTCGGAGCAAGGCAGCCCTGAGCTTGATGAACTGGAGGTTTGGGGGACTCTCATAGGTGCATATGAAGATGAGAATCATCCTGTCCCGCCGCCTACTCCGCTTGAAGCTATCGAATTTGTCATGGACCAGAAAGGGCTTAAGCAAAAAGACCTTATCCCCTTTATAGGCTCGAAGAGCAAAGTATCCGAGGTACTTGCCGGCAAAAGAAAGCTGACTCTAAAAATGATCCGCGCTCTTCATGAAGGCCTGGGCATCCCGGCAGACACCCTCCTGAAGGAGCCGGGCAAAAAGTTACCCGAGGGTCTGGCAGATGTTGACTGGACACAGTTTCCTATCAAGGAAATGGCCAATCGCGGTTGGATTGAAGATACGAGAGACTTCATGGATAGAGCCGAGGAAGTTGTCCGCAAACTCATGGCACAGGTTGGTCAGCCTGATTGCCTGCCTACGGCGTGTTACCGATGCGGGATTTCCAGGACCGCGACTGATATTGACATGTACGCTGTTCAGGCCTGGCTATTGGGTGTCCAACTCAAGGCGCAGCGCATCGAAACAACGGGTACTTACGATCGAAATCTTGATGAGACGTTTCTAAGTCGCTTGGCAAGGCTGAGCATGTTTAGCGATGGACCTATAAAGGCTGTTGAATACCTCAGTTCAAAAGGAATTAAACTGGTTATTGAGCCACACTTCTCCCATACAAAACTGGACGGCGCGGCAATTCTTCAATCCGGCACACCTATTGTCGCGCTGACATTGCGGTACGACAGAATTGACTATTATTGGTTCACGTTGCTCCATGAATGTGCCCACGTCATCAAGCATCTCTCAGAAGACAATAGTCTCATTCTTGATGACTTTGAGTCACAAACATCTGATACAAGAGAGCACAAAGCTAATATTCTTGCAAGAAATGCTGTCGTTCCAATAGAAATATGGAAAAGTTCCAAAATCGCAAATGTACAACATCCCAACAAAGAACACGTCACTGACTTGGCAAGCAAAATGGAAGTTCATCCTGCGTTGATCGCAGGGCGTGTTCGATATGAAAGAAATCGATACGATATCCTTTCAGGACTTGTTGGACACCGAGAGGTGCGGAAATTTTTTCTCGAAAAATGAATTAATTGGGGCTTGTTACAAACGGGAACGGATGTCTTTTTGAAAAATCGCCGCAGCCTTAAACAATCCACAAAAAAAACCGCCCCCCCCCAGTCTCTGAAAGGCACGCGAGAATAACCTCGATGTCCTGTGAACCAACAAGGATCGCCCGCTCCCCTAAGCCCCCTGCCTTGCCATCGCTTCGGTCATCCCTTGCAGGAGGGAATCGATATTGACAGGCTTGGCCACATGTCCGTTCATCCCGGCGGCCAGGAACTTCTCCTTGTCTCCCTCCATGGCGTAGGCCGTCAGGGCGATGATGGGGATGTCCTTCTTTGGGCCAAGGGTAGCGGATTCCCGGATTATGCGGGTCGCTTCGATTCCATCCATCACGGGCATCTGGATATCCATGAGGATACAGTCGAAGTCGTTATCGACCAGCAGTTCAAAGGTCTGCCTGCCGTTTTCGGCCAGGGTGACCTCGTGTCCGGCCTTTTCCAGCAGCTTTTGGGTTGGAATCCGGTTGGATGGATCGTCCTCGACCAGAAGCACGCGGAATCCCGCGCCGGTTTTGATGGCGGCGGGTTCAACGGTTTTTGACGAATTTTCGCGGTCCATCTTGAAAGGCAGGACGACATGCACGCTCGTGCCTTCGCCAGGGGCACTCTCAATGCTGATCTCCCCTTCCATGAGCCCGACTAGCCGCTGCACGATGGACAGGCCAAGCCCCGCGCCCTGATAATTGCGGGTAAAGGAGTTTTCGACCTGCCGGAAGGGTTCGAAGATGTCGCCAAGCCTGTCCTGGGCGATGCCGATGCCTGTATCCCTGACGCAAAAACGCACGCTGTAGGTGCCGTCATCCTTTGCGGGTAAAGCCTCGATGTCCACCACGACCCTGCCGCGCTCCGTGAACTTGAGGGCGTTGCCCACCAGATTGAAGAGCACTTGGCGCACTCGCATCTCGTCCCCGACCAAAGCGGCCGGCATGCCCGGGGCAAGGTTGCAGTCCAGGGCCACGCCCTTGTTTCTGGCCGTGACAGCGAAAAGTCCGGACACGGAATCAATGATATCCTGGATCAAAAAAGGTGCCTTTCGGATTTCCATCTTGCCCGCCTCGACCCGGGAAAGATCCAAAATGTCCGAGAGGAGTCTGGTCAGGCGGTTGGCGGCACCTGTGGCCATTTGGACATAGGTGAGCTGTTCGGCATCAAGAGGCGTGGTTTCCATGAGTTGGAGCATACCCATGACCCCGTTGATCGGGGTGCGAATCTCATGACTCATGTTGGCCAGGAATTCGCTTTTGGCCTGGTTGGCGGTTTCTGCGGCGTTTTTGAGTTTGCGCAGGGCCTCTTCGGCCTCTTTTCTGCTGGTCAGGTCGATGTCCACGCAAAAGAGTTCAGCCTCGCCTCCCGCCTTCTCGACGATGGCATGGCTGGAAAAGACCAGCACCCGGGAGCCGTCCTTGCGCATGAGAGTCAGTTCGCTGGCGGGAGTGGGGACTTTTGTTACCGCCATGGAACGCATGGCTGCTTCGACGTCCTTGCGTACTTCAGGCGGGATGATCAGGTCGGTCAGTTTTGCCCCTATCGCTTCGTCCGCGCTGTATCCATAAAGATTTTCCGAGGCCTGGTTCCAGTAGCGCGCGATGCCGTCCATCCCGTAACCTTGAACGGCGATTGCAGGGACCTGTTCAAAGAGTTTGCGAAACCGGGATTCGCTCTCCCGGAGTTCCCGTGTCCTCATTTTCACCTGCCTACGCAACGTCCACGACCAAAGAAAAAATCCGAGCAGAAGGATAAGCAGCGGCACAAGGACCATGGCGAGAATGCGCAGGATGGCGCCGAATGAAGGGGCTTGTTCTTCGTACACGCCCATCCATTTTTCGTGGAGGCGACGGTATTCGCCGGAGTCCTTCAGAACCCGCAGCCCCTCGCTGAACTGCGCCAGAAGCGCCGCATGGCCATTAGGCGCGGCATAGCAATAATCCAAGGCAAAAAAGGAATTTTGACTCAGCGCCAGATTTGTCAACCCAAGTGCCTTGATGATGTGCAGTGCGATGATGCGGGGGCCCAGTGCGCAGTCATATTTCCCCTCGGACAACTCCCGCAGCATGTCTTCCTGGGTCTCCACCGTGGCTATCCGAGACTCCAGGCCTTTTTCCAGAAGATACTCGTGGCTGACGTCTCCTTTCTGGACAGCGATGCGCTTGTCTTTGAGATCACTGAGCGAAACCGGCGCATCAATTTCCCCACGTCGCGTCACGACTACATAGTTATTCACCGAGTGAGGCGAGGTGAAATCGAATTTACGATCTCGTTCCACAGAATAGAACATGCCTTGAACAGCGTCGATTTCCCCTCGTTCCAGATCGTGCAGCACATCAGTCCAAGGCCCGAGTCGAATTTCGATATCAAGCCCCATCTCCCTGGCAATCATCCGGGTAAGCTCGACATTGAAACCGGCTGGATTTCCCTTTTCGTCCAGGTACTCGAACGGAGGATACTGATGATCACCGCCCACGATGATACGGCGGTCCTTCGGCAATTCAAGGGCGGCGAACCAGCGTGAATGAAGACGACGGTAGGTCCCGTCGGCGATGACTATGGCGAGCCCTTCGTTCAGCAGGGCCAGCATGCGGCTGTCGCCTTTCTTGACGGCGAAACAGAAATCCTGCCTGAAATCCTCGATGGAATTATCGACAATCTCCAGATTCCCAAGTCCGGTTTGAGGGATGAGGCGCAAGGCCACGAGTCGTTGCACGACCACGGCGTCGTGATGCCCCCGTGACAGTTCGTGCAGGGCTTGTTCAAAGGATGGCGTGGTTTGAATCTTTATCCCGCGCTCTTCTCGCCGCAGGAATTCCTCGGCGTTGTCGCCCTGCATGACAGCCACGCGCCGCCCCTTCAGATCGGCCAAATTCCGGATATCTTCCGTCCCGGAACGCACCACGATGGCCCCGTGCAACGACATGTAGGGCACGGTGAAATCAAAGTCTTCCTCACGCTCGGGCGTGCGGCCAACCAACGGCAGGACCTGCACATCCCCCTTGTCCAACCAGCCTTTGACTTCATTCCAGGGACCCGTACGGAAGGTGACATCGCGCCCCATGACCGCAAGGGCGGCCCGCATAAGTTCCACGGAAAAACCGTCTGCACGGCCCACGTCGTCAACAATGGAAAAAGGCGGATAATCGATCTCGGCGGCCGAGACGACCGGTGGCATCGGCTTGGATGCCTCGACGGTTCGCGGGACTTGCAGGACGAAGATGAACAGCATGAACGCGATCAGTGCAGCGATGTGCCGCCCCGGTCCGGTCGCATGCATGACCGAATATTTCCAGTCGTCGGATGCAAAAAGGATTTGTGCGCTCATGTTTTTTCGGAACACCTTGGGATATCAGTCTTCATGACCAGACGCCCTTTTGGACTACATCCATGAAAATCTCAAGGCATACGGAAAAAATTGGCTTGAGTTTGACTATATTTGATTCAAAATTTCTGGGTAGATCTTGAATCATACATTTTGCACGATTGAAAATACGCGCTCATCTCCATCGCCAATCGTTCCTTCGGGCGACCCAGTTTCAAATTTCCCCTTTCGCGAGCGCAGAAGGTAGGTTACATGTTTCAACATGCCACAGAGCCGCCATGACGACCGGTTCAAGACAAGGCCCTTGATGCGGGGACCCGCTATTTCAGACGGCACGCATCACAAACCCCGTCATGCGTCGCCGCACGTATCCGGAGGCCCCATGTTCGCTCGCCTGTTGCATGGTTCGATCAAAAAAAAGCTCGCCATCCTCTTTCTGATGGCGGCGCTCCCTGCCATCCTCATCATCGTCATTGCCGGACTGGACAACCATCGGCGGGCGGTGTCCGACGCCGAACGGCAGTTGCAGACTTTTTCCCGCCACATGGCGGAAACGCAGACACAAATCACCCTTGCCACCAAGGCGCTCCTTGAAGGCCTGGCCATGTTGCCCGAAGTGCGCCAGGGCGACGTCGAGGCATGCAACCGTCTCTTCGCCAACCTGCTCAAAATAAATCCGGATTACGCGGCCCTCCATCTGGTGAATCCACACGGAAATCTTGTCGCGTCCGGCAGCGCTCGAAAACCAGCGAACTTCGCCCACACGAGGCATTTCAGGGAAGCCGTCGCCACAAAGGCCTTCGCCACCGGCGAATATCTCCTGGGCGTGACCCTGCACGTTCCCGTCTTCACCTTCGGGTATCCCGTCCTGAACGACCGGAATGAAATTGCGGGCGTCCTGCTGACCAGTATCCGGCTTGACAGCTATGGAGAATTGTTCAGGCATACCCCTTTTCCGGACAGTTCCTTCGTCGGCGTCTGCGACAGGAACGGACTGCGCCTCTTCCGCTACCCCGAAAACTCCGCCATGATTCTCGGGGACCCGATCAAGCAAAAGGTCTTCGAACATGCCATGTCCGGGCCTTCCGAAGGGCTGCTCCAGGAAGAAAGCACGGACGGGGTCGAGCGCATCGTCGCATTCCAAAAACTGAGCCTGACCGCAGACAGCCCCCCCTACATGTACTTCTTTGTCGGCGCGCCCAGCACCATGTTCTACGCCGACGCAAAGAGCGGAATGCTGCGCGATTTCGTGATCCTCTTTTTGACCATCGGACTGACCATGCTGAGCGGCTGGTTTCTTGGAGGCAGAACGGTTGGCATGCGGCTTGAGGAGTTGGCCGGGGCGGCGAAACGGATCGGCGAGGGAGATCTCTCGGTCAGGGTGACCCCCGCGCCCGAAATCACCGAGGTGGACGTCCTGGCCCAGGCGTTCAACAACATGGCCGAATCACTGACGCAGGATATCGCCAGGCGCACGCGGGCCGAAAAGGCCCTGGCTGAAAGCGAGTTCCGGTTTCGCAAACTCTTTGAACAGATCCCCTCCATCGCCGTGCAAGGTTACGGGATGGACGGCCGGACGCGCTACTGGAACCAGGCCTCGCAAAATCTTTACGGATACAGCGCAAGCGAAGCGATCGGCGTAAAACTGACCGACCTGATCATCCCGCCCGAAATACGCGGGTACGTCGAGGCCGACATGCGGTCCATGGCTGAAACAAAAATCCCCATTCCCGCCAGTGAACTGACTCTCATGCGCAAGGACGGCTCACGGGTGCTGGTCTTTTCAAGCCACGCCATCGTTACCAACGCGGGAGGCGAGGCCGAACTCTTTTGCGTGGACGTCGACCTGACCAGCAGAAAAGAAGCTGAAGAGGCCCTACTCAGGCTCAAGGAGGCCGCAGAGGCCGCCAACCAGGCCAAAAGCGAATTTCTGGCCAACATGAGTCACGAAATCCGAACCCCCATAAACGGCGTCATGGGCATGCTCCAACTCCTCGAAACGACCACGCTCGATGCCGAGCAAACCCGCTACGTGCACATGGCCGCCGAAGCCGCGAACCGGCTGACCAGACTTCTCACGGACATCCTCGATCTCTCCAGGGTGGAGGCAGGCAAGATGGAGGTTCGAAAGGCCGCGTTCCAGATCCGGGACATCATCGATTCCGTGGCCGGTCTTTTCGCCGTCACGGCCAGGAACAAAGGAGTGGCGCTGGAATGCAGTCTGGACCCGACCATGCCCGCCACTCTGATCGGGGACGAGATGCGGGTGCGCCAGGTGCTTTTCAACCTGGTGGGCAACGCCCTCAAATTTACCGACAGAGGCACGGTAGGCATGGAGATCACGACCCTGCCGCCACGCACGGATGACGACATCCGCGTCCGTTTCCAAGTCACGGATACGGGCATCGGCATCCCCGAAGACAGGCTTTCCGCCATCTTCGAGCCGTTCAGGCAGGTCGAGAACTCCTACACCCGCAATTATCAGGGGGCAGGCCTTGGCCTGTCCATCGTGCATCGACTGGTCGGCCTCATGGACGGAGAGATCAGCATCGAGAGCACCCCGGGCACGGGTACGACGGTGCATGTCGTCCTGCCCTTCAAGATGGACCGCGAAAACTCAGCACAAATAGTTGAGCCCGCCGCCATCAAAACCGGCGCGGGATTCCGCGTGCTTCTGGTCGAGGACGATCCATCCAACCGGATTCCCACCCAAAAGCTGCTGGAAAAGGCCGGACACGAGGTGACCCTGGCCGAAAACGGCAGGCAGGCCCTTGAACTGCTGGCTGAAAACGACTTCGACTGCATCCTCATGGACATCCAGATGCCCGTCATGAGTGGCGTGGAGGCGACGCGCATCATTCGCGGCTCGGACACCCTCGGCCCGAAAAAGGACATCCCCATCATCGCCCTGACCGCCTATGCCATGGACAAGGAAAGGGACGCGTTCCTGGCCGCCGGAATGAACGCATATGTCGCCAAGCCGGCGACCCTCGAAGATATGACCAGGGCCATGCGGGATGCCCTGGGCGTGGGGACCTCCGACGACAAGGCGTTCGTACAAGATCCGCGCACCACTTTTGATTTGCCCTGAGCGGGCTTCAATCCTATGAAGCGCCCCATGTCGAAAAAAATCTTCACCACCCTGCGTTCACGGGCCGTCGTCGCGCTCACCGCGATCTTTCTGGCCATGGGCCTTGGCTGCGTACTCATCGTGGGACTGATCATCACCGACCGGCTGGATTCCTTTGAACGCGACCTGGCCGCGGCCAATGTGCGCCGTGCGCGCAACTCGCTGCAACAGGACATGCAACGCATCGACAACCTGCTCAAAGACTGGGCGTGGTGGGATGACACCTACGAATTCATGTTCACGGTCTCGGACGACTATGCGCAAAGCAACATCACCCAGGACGTGTTCATCAATCAAAATCTGAGCGCCATAGTGTTCGTGACCGACAAAGGGGAGATCCTGAGCGCCTCGCGAATGTCCGACGATGAAAAGACGCTCGGCGTGCCCAGCGAAGCGCTGCTCAATTATGTCAGAAGAACGGGGCTGGCCTATCCCCCCGAAGACCTCTTCAGCGGCAGCCCCGCTCTGGTGAACATCGACGGATCGTTGTGGATCGCGGCAAGCCGCGCGGTGCTGACATCCCTGCAGACCGGACCGGCGCGCGGGCGGCTGTGGATGATCCAGCAGATCGACGAGGCCTACGTCGAGAGACTCACCGAGCGCACGGAACTGGCACTGCAGATTCACGTCGCCGAACAGGAAAAGCTGCCTCGAGCCATGCTTGCGCTGCACACCGCTCCCCCGGCCACGGGCGAGCCCCTCGTCGTTCCCGAGCGCGACCTCATCTGGAGTGCCCTGCTTCTTTCCGACGCGGCGGGCGGCACGCCCATAGCCATCATTGCCAACGCTCCCCGGGAACTCTCGGCCCTGGCTCGCGCGACAATGAAAACCAGCCTCGCGGTAGTCATCGTGTTCGGCTTCGTCGGTTTCTTCAGCGGCTTCGCCTTTCTCGAAAAGAGCATCCTGTCCAGACTGTCGCTCCTTAGCGCGCGCGTCAGAAAGGATGCCCCGGACGCACAGTTTTGCAAGCTGGATCAGCACTGCGACGAAATCGACCAGCTCTCCAGCCTGGTGGACACGGCCTTTGAATCCATCCTTGAGAACGAGCGCTTTCTCAAGGAAATCCTGGGCGCGATCAAGGTCGGCGTCATGCTCATCCGCAAGGAAGACAGGCTCATCGTCAGCGCCAACCCATACGCGAGCGCCCTGGCCGGACGGCCCGAAAAAGACATCGTGGGCAAGGTCTGCCACCAGTTCACCTGCGGCGCTGAAGTCGGAAAATGCCCGGTCTGCGATCTCGGGCAAAACCTCGACAACTACAAATGCGAATTTCTCGGCAAAGACGGCGAGCGGATTGATATCCTCAAATCCGTGACCATCATCATGCGAAATGACCAGGAATATCTGCTCGAAACATTCTGGGACATCCGCGAAATCGAACGCACACGGCGTCTCCTGGAAGAATCCGAGGAACGTTACCGGGCGATGTTCATGAACACCGGCACGCCGGGAATCCTCATCAACGAGGACACGTCCATCGCCGTCGCCAACACGGAATTCCTCCATCTTGCAGGGCTCACACAGGATGACATGCGCCAAAGCCCGCCCTGGACACGCTTCTTCCATCCGGATGATACGCAAAGGATGCTCCGCTACCACACGCTGCGGCGCCAGGACGACAATACCGCCCCGCGCACCTACGAGTCGCGCCTGGTGGACTCCTCGGGAGGCCTGCGCCATGTCCAGCTCACCGTGGCCATGATCCCCCGCTCCCAGCAGTCCATCGCCTTCCTGCTCGACATTACCGACATCAAGAGAGCCGAAGGAAAACTGCATGAGCTCGCCTACACCGATGCCCTGACCGGCCTGCCCAACCGCCTCTCCGCCCTGGACAGGCTGACCCGGACCCTGACGCACCTCGACTCGAAAAACTCCAGCTTGGGCGTTTTCCTGCTCGATCTCGATGATTTCAAGATCATCAACGACTCCTGGGGCCACGCCGCCGGGGATGTCGTCCTCATGGAGGTAGGGCAACGCCTGCTCTCCGTTCTTGATTCCTCGGAAATGCTGGCCCGCCTCGGCGGTGACGAATTTATCGTCGTGTCCGGCATCGGGGCCGACGAAAGTGAGTATTCGGGACTGGCGCAAAAGCTCATCGACACCTTCAGCAGCCCCTTTGAACTGGAAGGCTCCGAAACCTTTCTCGGAGTCAGCGTGGGCGTGGCCGTCTTTCCCAGGGACGGCGACACGGCAGGACAGCTGGTGCGCTGCGCGGACTTGGCCATGTATCAGTCCAAATCCTTCGGCAAGAACATGTTCCACTTCCATTCCCCGGAATTGACCCTGAAGGCCCAGCGTCGCGTGGAGATCGAACGGGAGCTGCGTCTGGCCCTCGACGCGGGAGAGATCGAGGCCTTCTTCCAGCCGGTCATCGACCTCGACACCCAAAAAATCGTCGGAGCCGAAGCCCTGGCGCGTTGGCGCAAATCGGACGGCACTCTCGTCTCCCCGGTGGATTTCATACCCGTGGCGGAACAGACAAACCTCATCACCGACATCGACTTCAGCATTCTCTCCCAGGCCTGTCATCAGGCCAAAAGCTGGGACGAGGATGGGTGGGGCAGGTTGCGCATCTCCTGCAACATCTCCGCACGGCATTTCCAGCGCGGCAACCTGCCAAGGGAAGTGCAGCGGGTCCTTGAAGCAAGCAAGCTGCCCCCGGAACAACTGACCCTTGAAGTCACCGAAACCGTGTACATGGAAAACATGGACCAGGTGCGCGACATCCTTGAAACCATTGACAAAATGGGCGTAATGAGCGCTCTTGACGACTTCGGAACCGGCTATTCGTCCCTGTCGTACGTGCGTTCACTCTCCTTTGACGTTCTCAAGATCGACAAGTCCTTCGTGAAAAACCTGCCCGAAGCATCGGCGCTGGCGCTCATTCGCGCCATGCTCGGCATCGCCATCAGCCTGGAGATAACCCCCCTGGCCGAAGGCATCGAAACCCCTGAACAGCTCTTGCTGCTCAGATCACTTGGATGCAGGCTTGGACAGGGATATCTGTTTTCGCCTCCGGTGACCGCCGCGCAGTTCGAAGAGTTGCTCAAAAAACAGAATATAGAGTGATCGCGGCAATGCGTGGAAATATTTTTCAAGGATCGGGCTGAAATAATGCGTGCATTTTTTGACGCCAAGGGCTGAATTGGATAGATAAAATTTTAGCGAAAACACGTTTTCCGGCAAGCAGCACACCCAAAAAACGGAGAAATTCATGGACCCCACCAATTTCATCCCCCAAGCCCTGCCCATTCCGGTGGAATGGGGCTGGTTCTATCTCTTTCAGATGCTCACGTTCATCCTGCACATCCTGGTCATGAACGTCATGCTCGGGGCGTCCATCATCGCCCTGGTCCATCATCTGCGCGGCAAGGCCGAAACCGAGCCCCTGACCAAGTCCATTTCCGTCAAGCTGCCCTTCACCATCGCCTTCGCCGTCAATTTCGGCGTGGCGCCCCTGCTCTTCATACAGATCCTCTACGGGCAGTTCATCTACACCAGCAGTGTGCTCATAGCCGTGTACTGGCTCTCGGTCGTGGGGCTGGTCATCATCGCTTACGCAAGCGCCTACATCTACGATTTCAGCTACGTATCGCTCGGAAGTCTGCGCACGATCTTCATCGCCGTGACCACTGCGTGCCTGCTGGCCACGGCCTTCATCTACACCAACAACATGACCCTCATGCTCAGCCCCGCCCTCTGGGAGACATACTTCGACAATCCGTGGGGCACCCTGCTCAACACCCTCGATCCGAGCGTGCTCCCGCGCTACCTGCACTTCGTCGCTTCATCCGTCGCGGTGGCGGGTCTGGCGCTGGCGCTTTTCTACAGGTTCAAGGTCAAGAACGATCCCGGAGCCCAGCGCTGGGTGCGGCACGGCATGAACTGGTATGCCTACACGACCATGGTGCAGATGGCGCTGGGGCTGTGGTTCCTCTCCGCCCTGCCCGAACACGTCACGGATCTCCTGCTGGGCGGTTCCCTGGCGCACACCCTGATTTTCGTCACGGGCGCGACCATCGGCATCTTCAGCATCAGCAACGCCTTGAGCTACAACGTCGGCACGTCGGCGATCCTGTCGCTCACCACCATCATTCTCATGATCTTCCTGCGGGACTTGGTCAGGGATGCCTATCTGGCCCCGTATTTTCAGGTCAGCGACCGCGTCGTCACCGGTGAATATCTCCCGCTTGTCCTTTTCATCCTGACCTTGGCGGCCGGGCTGTGCGTCGTTGCCTGGATGCTCCGCACCGCCGCCACGGACTCGGAGGTGCGCTCATGAATTTTCCAATCTGGGAACTCCACTGGGCCGGCGGCGGATTGCTCATTGCGCTGATCGCCGTCTTTCATGTCTATATCGCCCATTTCGCCGTGGGCGGCGGGCTCTTTCTGGTTCTGACCGAGCACCTGGGCTATCGCCGAAACTCCCCGGCAATCCTTGATTACACCAAGCGCCACACCAAGTTCTTCCTGCTCGTGACCATGGTCCTGGGCGGAATCACGGGGGTTGGCATCTGGTTCATCATCTCCCTGGTCGCCCCTGCGGCCACGAGTCAGCTCATCCACACCTTCGTCTTTGCCTGGGCCATCGAATGGGTCTTTTTCCTGGGCGAGATCGTGGCTCTCTTCATCTATTTCTACACCTTCGGAAAAATGGGGGCGCGCAACCATCTCACTATCGGCTGGATCTATTTCTTCTTCGGATGGATGTCGCTCTTCATGATCAACGGCATCATCGGCTTCATGCTCACCCCCGGAGACTGGCTGACCACACGGGATTTCTGGGACGGATTCTTCAATCCCACGTTCTGGCCGTCCCTGGCATTTCGAACGTTCATCGCCCTCATCCTGGCCGGACTCTACGGCTTCGTCACCGCCACCTGGGAAAAGGATCCCCAGACCCGAGAGAGTCTGGTCCGCTACTGCGCGACCTGGCTGCTGGCGCCCTTCGCCTTTCTGCTCCTGTCCGGATGGTGGTACGTAAGCGTGCTGCCTGAAAACGCACAGGCCATGGTGCTCGGCGCGAACCCGGAAATCGCCCCGTACCTGCAGGGCTTCCTGTGGATCTCGGCGGTCCTTTTCGCCGGAGGGCTGCTCATGGCCGTGCGCATGCCGGCCGCGATCAAGCGGCCCATGGCCCTGGTCCTGCTCGTCATCGGCCTTCTGTACATGGGCTGCTTTGAAACCGTCCGCGAAGCCGGACGCAGACCCTACCTGATCCACGGCTACATGTATTCCAACGCCATCCTGGCCGGCACCGAAGACGCCATCAGCGCCGAGGGCTACCTGCAAACCTCAGGCTGGCACCGCAACCGGGAGATCACGCCCGAAAACGCCAGGGACGCGGGCCGGGAGATCTTTCGTGGCCAATGCGCCGCCTGCCACTCCATCGGCGGCCCCCTGCATGACATAAAGCGCCTGAGCGCGCATTACGGAACCGTCGGTCTGGAAGCCCAGATCGCGGGCATGGGCAAGATATACTCCTACATGCCGCGTTTTGCCGGCACGGCGCAGGAGCGCAAGGCCCTGGCCGCATACATCGTGCATGACCTCGTCGGCGATCCCGAGGTGACGCAGCAGACCCGCCCGCGCCCCGAACTCGACCTTGAAATCCCGGCCTTCGATGCCCAGGACGACGAATACGTGCTCCTGGCCTGGTGCACGCTGGGTGAAAAATGCATCTCCGACAGCGACAGCCGCTTCTCCATGTTGCCCCCGGGCAGCACGCTCATGGCGCAGCTCATCCGGCGCGGACCGCTGCCCGAGCTCGTGACCGAGGACGTGGAAGTCACCTTCACGGCCCCGGCGGGTTTTGAAAACCCATCCAACCATGTGGAATTCTGGAAATACGCGCCCTCCCTGGTGGGCAAGGAGCTGGCACCGAACGTCAGCGCCAAAGGCCTGGGCATGTCGGGAGTGATGACGCCAAACGACCAGAACCTGACCTTCCTGGCGGACGGCATCCCCGTGCTGCCCTACATGGACGACGGCACGGTCAACCCCTATCCCGTCTTCACCATCGAAGCCAAGGACAAGGCCAGCGGAGAGATTCTGGCCACCACCAAGGTCGTAGCCCCGATCTCCACGGAAATCGGCTGCAAGAACTGTCATGGCGGCACCTGGCGGCACGAGGGAGCCATGGGCATCTCGGTGACCACGGCCTCGGACGTGCTGGCCAGGCATGACCGGCGTCACAAGACCGAGCTGCTGCCCCAGGCCGAAGCGGGCAAGCCGGTACTCTGCCAGAGCTGCCACCCCGATCCGCTGCTGAAAGCTGAAGGCGATCCGGCGCTCCTTAACCTCCCGGCCGCCATCCACGGCTTCCACGCCAACTACCTGTCCGGGGCTCCCGACGCCGAGCCCTGCCACACTTGCCATCCCACCGGCCCGGACAGCTACACCTATTGCGCCCGCGGCACGCACGCGAGCAAGGGACTGACCTGCGTCAACTGCCATGGCACCCTGGAAGACCACGCCTTGAGCCTGCTCAAGGCCGAAAAAGATGCGGGCAAGCCCAAGGCCGACCTGCTCATGCGCCACCTCAAGCCCAGGCTGGTCGCATCCGTTGAAGAAATCGAGCCGCGCAAACCGTGGAACGATCAGCCCGACTGCCTGAGCTGCCACGTGGACTTCGAACCGCCGCAGGACGCGGAACCTTCGGCCTTCAACCAGTGGGTGCGCGGACCGGAAGGGCTTTATCGCATGCGCACCGATGACGCGGGGCTCATGTGCGAATCCTGCCACGGGTCGACCCACGCCGAATATCCGGCCGTCAACGCGTTTCATCCCGATCTCGACGCCATCCAGCCCTTGCAGTACCAGGGCCATCCGGGCCCCATCGGGAGCAGGGACAACTGCGCGGTGTGCCATACCGAGGACATGTTCTACGAATTCCATCATCTCAACATTCTCGGCGAACGCTGATTCCAATCAACCGGGCCGGGGCCAAAATGCCCCGGCCCCTTTCGTTTCACGGGCATTGACTTCGGATTCCCAGGCACGCAATTTCCAGCCATAACCATGGGACGCTCCCCGCAAACGTTTTGTGCAACCAAGACGTGACAGAAGCTCCCAATTCCCAGAATTCACTTTACCATCACATGCCCTTGAGCTAGCCTTCACAAAAGGTTTGTATTACAGGCCTCATGTTCCGACACTGTCCCCCAACACTCGGAGAATCGCATGTCGTATCTGCCCTGTGTAGGATGTGGATGGTGCTGTCTGCATGACCAGTGCACCGATTCCATGCGGCGCCACGGCTACCGGCCCCGCTGCCCCGAACTTTTCTGGAGCGATGAAGCCGGGCGCTACCTGTGTCTGACCATGCTCGAAGGCGAATCCGGGGACGGAATCCGCCGTAATCAACACACCGGCGGGGGCTGCTGCGCACCCCTCAACTCCTGGCGACAGGACATTCGAAACCGGGACAAGTGACCCGCATCTTTCGGACGGACCATGACCCAACCCTCTCCAGCAAAAGACAACACACCCCGGACAGACAAAGACAAAACGTCTCCCCGCCTCATGAGCGGGCAGTTGACCGTCCTCTCCATCCTGGTGGCCGTGGTGCCGCTCCTGTGCGTTGCGACCCTGGGCTATGTTTTTTACGATGCGGCGTACCGGGAAAAAACCCACGCGCTCCTGGCTGAAAAAGCGATGAATTCGGTCCAGAGCCTGGACAGTTTTCTCGAAGAGAAGATCGCCAATCTGAGGCAGGAAACAGGCTCGGCAACCATTGCGGAACTATCGGATCCCGGCCATCTACGCGTCCGTCTGCATTCCCTGCAAAACGCCTATCAAGGCGTCTTCCTCGGCCTTGACCTTGTCGATACAAGCGGCACGATCATCGCCGGCACCGGCGACGAAAATCTGCTGCCCACACCGGCCCAAGAGTCCTGGTTCGCGCAGGCCATAAGCCGCCCCCAGTTTGTCAGCAATCTGGCGCTGTGCGACACGTACTGCTTCCTTGCCGTGCGTATCACCACCGAACAGAGCGCCTGGCTGCTTCGAGCCCACCTCGATCCGGATCTGATTCAGGAAAAGATCCGCCTCTTCCACCCCGGAGGAACCGGGGGCGCGTTCTTTCTGGACCGTCAGGGCGCCCACAGCGCCGCCAGCGGCACCGAACCGGACAGCCCGGAGACCGCGTTGCTGCTGGCCCAGCAGTTCTTTCCCGAAGGCAGACCCGTGGTGCTCACGGCCAAGGACGCCAAAGGCCAGACCAATCTTTACGGCTGCGCTCCGCTGCGCTCCACGGGCAACATCCTGGCCATCCACCAGCCCAAGGCCCAACTGCTGCGGCCACTGCTCAAGGCCCGCCTTGTGGCCCTGGTCATCATCCTCGCCGGTTGCGGAGGCATCATCATCACCGCACTGGCCCTGGCCAAGCGAACGGAACAGCGGCTGTTCAAGGCCGAGCTGGAATTGCAGCACATGCAAAAACACGTCATGGACGCAGGCAAACTTGCCGCCATCGGCGAACTTGCGGCCGGGGTCGCCCACGAGATCAACAACCCTCTGGCCATCATGATGGAGAACGCAGGCTGGATTCAGGATCTGCTCAAATCCGACGACCCCTACAGCGAGGAGAACACCGAGGAGATCTTCTCGTCCCTGCAGACCATCACCACCCAGGGCCATCGCTGCCGGGAGATCACGCACAAGCTGCTCAGTTTCGCGCGCAAGGCCGACACCACGACAAACGTGGTGCACATCAACTCGCTGCTGGAGGACATTGCCGGATTCGCGCGGCAAAAAGCCAAATACCGGGGCGTGGAAATCAGGCTGGCCCTTGATCCCAAGGCGGGGGAAATCGAAATCTCGCCCGCAGAAATTCAGCAGATCATCCTGAACCTCGTCAACAACGCCATCGACGCCATCGAGAAAGACAACGGGCTGGTGCAATTGCGCTCCATCCGCGAGGATGGCTTCGTGCGCATCGATGTCGAGGACAATGGCCAGGGCATCCCCGAAAACATCCTGCCCAGCATTTTCGAGCCGTTTTTCACCACCAAGGCCGCCGGCAAGGGCACCGGTCTTGGCCTGTCCATTTGCAGGGACCTGCTGTCAAAAATGGGCGGTTCCATCAGCGTGAAGTCCACTCCGGGCCAAGGTTGCATTTTTCATGTTCGCCTGCCTGCAAGCGCCCCGAAATGATGCCCGCGTCTGACAACGAGGAGCCATCCGCTCAATTTGACTCCATAATTTTCTCTCTGTAAGACCTTGCCGCTACTGATCAACTCTCACCGTGGAGCCCCAATGCCGAAGGATACCCCCAAGACCAGCGAACCAACCACCCACGGCGAACTCATCGAAATCCTGATCAAGGAAGGGCTCCTCTCTGAAAAACAGGCGCTCCACGCCTCCCGGCTGCGCACAAAACTCGTCCGTCCCAAGCCCCTGCTCGAAATCGTCAAGGAACTCGGCTACGTAACCGCCGACCAGGTCACCGCCGCCATCCGCAAGAACAAACTGTCCATGCGCATCGGCAGCCTGCTTCTGGAACTCGGGCTGATCAGCGAAGCCGATCTTGAGGCCGCCTTTCAGATCCAGCGCACCAGCAAGACCCCGCAAAAACTGGGCGAAGTCCTGGTCAACAACAATTTCATCAAGGAATTCAAGCTCTTGGAAGCACTGTCCATGCAGCTTGGATACCCTTTTGTCGATCCCAGGTTCACCAACCTCGACGTCTCCCTGCTGCATCAGATTCCGATAACATACCGAAACAAGGCGAACTACGTACCCATTGAACGACAGGAACACCAGGTCGTCGTGGCTTTTGCCAATGTCCTGGACCTGGACGACCAGCAGGAAGCACGGACCATCTTTCCCGAAGGCATCCTGCCGGCCATCGCTACGCGCGAATCCATCGTCGAGACCTACCAGCGCTTCGAGCGCGGCGCCCAATCCAAGGAATCCGTCGATGACGATTCGGCCTCGGGCATCGTGGAGCGCATCATCCTCGACGCCATCGAACTCGATGTCAGCGACATCCACATGGAGCCGCTCCCGGATCGCCTGCGCATCCGCTTCCGCCGGGACGGAGTGCTTGAGCCCTACAAGGACTTCCCGCGCGAGATAATCCCCAACATCTCAAGCCGCATCAAGATCATGTGCAAGGCGGACATCGCCGAGAAGCGTCGCCACCAGGGTGGCCGCATCCTGTTTGAATATCCGGGCGGCGAGCTGGATATGCGCGCCTCCTTCTATGTGACCATCCACGGCGAGGCCATCGTGCTGCGCCTCCTGAACCGCCAGGGCAACCTGATCGACATCACGGGCATCGGGATGTACCCAAAGATACTCAAGCGCTTCATCGACGGGGCGCTGTCCCGGCCTAGCGGCGTCGTGATCATCACCGGACCCACGGGATCGGGCAAGACGACCACGGTCTACAGTTGCATCCACCACCTGAATACGCCGCTCCTGTCCATCATCACCGCCGAGGAGCCGGTCGAATACGTCATCCCCGGCATCTCCCAGTGCTCCATCGATCCCAAGATCAACCTGACCTTCGAGGAGACCCTGCGGCACATCGTGCGCCAGGACCCCGACGTCATCCTCATCGGCGAAATCCGCGACAACTATTCGGCCGAGGTGGCCGTGCAGGCGGCGCTGACCGGACACAAGGTCCTGACCACCTTCCACACGGAAGACTCCATCGGCGGCCTGATCCGGCTCATGAACATGGACATCGAGGCTTTTCTCATCTCCTCCACCGTGGTCAGCGTGGTCGCCCAGCGTCTTCTGCGGCGCATCTGCCCGGAGTGCTCCCAGCCGTACAAGCCAAGCCCCGGCGAACTGCAACTTTTCGGCTACACGCAGGCCACGATCCAGGGTGCCAATTTTCGCAAGGGCACGGGCTGTTCCCACTGCCGCTACACGGGATACCGGGGACGCATCGCGGTGTTCGAGCTGCTCATCCTCGATGAAATGGTCCGCGCCGCCATCCTTGAACGGCGAACCAGCTTCGACATCCGCAAGATCGCCCTGGAGAGCGCAGGGCTTGTGACCCTGTTCGAGGAAGGCCTGGTCAAGGCCTCCGAAGGCCAGACCACTCTGGAAGAGGTCATGCGCTGCCTGCCTCTAGTTCTGAAACCACGCCCTCTGGAAGAAACCCGCCGCCTGCTCGGAGTCTAGCAATGAACGAGGCCAAGTCCTTTATCGAAATCCTCATGGAGCATGTGAACTCGGACAAGGCGCAGCTCCCGCCATTCAATCGCACCGGCCTTGCCATTCAACAGGAAATGGCCAAACCTGATCCGGACATGCAGGTCATAGAAAAACAGATCCTGCGCGACCCGGCCGTGGCCGGTCAGCTGCTCAAGGTGGCCAACTCGTCCTTTTACCGGGGCATGATCGAAGTGACCACGGTCAGAAACGCCATGGTCCGCCTTGGTCTGGCTGAAGTCTCCAACCTGGTCACCCTTTTGACCCAAAAACAATCCTTCAGCACCCAAGACCCCTTCATCCGCGAATACATGGACCAGCTCTGGATCCACTCCGTGGCCTGCGCCCTTGGCGCGAAATGGATCGCCAAGGAATGCCGGCTGCCGAGCAAGATGAACGAATCCTTTTTCGCGGGCCTCCTGCACGACATCGGCAAGGCCTTCCTGCTCATGGCCATCTCCGACCTGAAAAAAAACGGACAGCTGGGCGAGACAGTCCCGCAGTCCTTCATCGAGGAAGTCCTCGACACACAACACCAAAGCATCGGAGCACAGCTGCTCAAGACCTGGAACCTGCCGGAGATCTATTGCACGGTGGCCGAACACCACCACGACGAAGACATGGACGGCCAGGACATCGTGCTGCTCATGGTCAGTCTGGCCAACAAGGTCCTGGCCAAGGCCGGAATCGGGATCATGCACACGCCGGACATCGATCTGGCGACCAGTCCCGAGGCGATCCAGCTTGACCTCTCCGAGATCAAGGTCGCCGAACTGGAACTGACCATGGAGGATTACGTGGACTTTGTGGCTGAAGTGGACTGATTCATCCGGCACTGCCGCGCTTTTCTTGACCCTGAAAACGCACACGGGCCGGTTCCCCTGAACCGGCCCGTGTGCGTTTTTCATGCCCGGCGATCACCATCCGCCCCCGCCGCCTCCGCCGCCGCCTCCGCCGGACGAGCCGCCCCCGCCCATGCCCGAGGAACTGCCCGGCGCGGATGACGCCGAGGATACGGCGGACTCCATGCCCCGTCCCAGGCTCGAAGCGAACAAGCCCGGATGCATGCGATTCCAGTGACGGCCTTCGTACCAGCCCGGATCGTATCCGGCCCGGTCCAGCAACCGCGCGAAGTGTTCTCCCCACTGATTTTCAACGCCCAACGCCATGGCGTAGGGCAGAAACTTCTCGAACAGCTCGGGAGTCTCATCGGGAGGATGAATGAAGTTCAGCCTATCTTCCTCGGCCACGGAAAGATAAAGCTTGAAGCCCTCGATCTCGTCCAGGGTCTGGCGGCCGATGCGCGTCGGAGCCTTCAAAAGCTCGTAGAAGAGCGCATTCATGAAAATCATGGCCCCAAACCCCAGCACCGCCGCAATCCCCAGCTGACTTGAGAGAAGCCACAGTCCGACCGCCTCGCCGCCCAGAAAAGGTATCGTGAAGACGGTCAGGAACAGGGCCGAGCCCTTGCCGCGAATGCCGCCGCCCTGCCACGCGGCGGCAACCTGGCGCACCAGCATGAAGCAGCCGAAAGTCCAGAAAGTCAGCCACACGCAGATGAAAAGCGTCCCGGGCGGAACGGACGCGCTCCAGACCATGCCCGCCACCGAGGCCAGGGTGATGCCAAGCCCCGGCGCCAGCCAGCCCGTGTTGGTCAGGAAATAGTTGGAGGACAGCTCTTTCACGAGCTTGTTCTTCATGGCCCGTCGGGCGCCGCTGATGACCTTGTGGTTCACGTTTTTGAGCTCGACGACCGTCCCTGCCTTGCCCAATTCGTCCCAGGCCGCCCGTTCGCCGAAGGATAGAGTCTCCGGGGGCTGGTCGGCCAAGGTCAGGCGCATCTTCGCATTGTCCCCGATCCTCAGCGCGCCCTTGACCGCCATGTTGACCACGCCCGCGCTGAAAGCCGCGTTGTCGAACTTCATGCGCGTCAGCATGCGCACCATGGCCGGAGAAAATCCGCGCGGCGGCGCAAAACGGGGAATGATCACGCCCTTGGCCGGGTCACGGCCAACCTTCATCCAGGCCAGCACGTAATAGATACCGAGCAAAACGGTCCCAAGGCCCGCGAAAAGCACTCCTCCGCTCCTGTCCAGGACCTGCGCCGCCTGCTCCGTGGCCGAAGGCGGCGTCACAAAGCCCTTGGGCCAGGACACGGCGATGGTCAGGCCCTCGCCGGGTGCATAGGGCCGCGAGGACGTGAAGGTCACCTCCTGCTGACCGCTTGCCGGAATCGCGCGGTGGTCCCTGCTGCCCATGGGCCCTTCGTAGGCCACGGCCTCAAGAGCCGTGGCGCCGTCCGGCAGATGCACCGTGCAGCTGACCCGGTCCAGGGGCAGGCGCCAGCCGTTGCCATTGACGTTCCAGTAGAGCTCGTCATGCTTCTCGAAAAAACCCAGCTGCCGCGTGGTGCGGTAGGTGAAGGTATAGGAGTAACGGCCCGGCTGCAAAAAGACATCCTTGCTGCCGGCATAGATGGCCACACCGTTGGACCTGTTCTCGACGTGGTGGGGTTCCGCCACGCCGTCTCGCGTCACCTCCAGCAACGTGAACCCGACGCGCACCCTGTTTCCGGCCCGGCCGGAGTAGATCGTTGGAAACTCGCGCACGATCCCGCGCCGGATCTGATCCCCGGTGGCCTGGACCGTGATGGTCTCCGTGACCACCATGGAACCGTCGGGGTCAATAAGGACCAGGGAAGAAAAATCGAGCACCCGCTCGGTCTCGGCCAGCAGGGACGTACAGGAAAACAGGCAGAATAGCGCGGCCAGAAGTATCCGGACATGGATGCCCGCCATTCTAGAACTCCACCTTGGGCACGGCCCGCTCCGACGGACTTTCCAGTTCGAAGAATTCTGCCTTCTCAAAGCCGAAGCGCCCGGCGATCAGATTGGACGGGAAGGACTCCACCGCGATATTCAGATTGCGCACCGCCCCGTTGTAATAGCGCCGGGAGAGCTGCACCTCGTCCTCGATCTCGCCGAGGGAAGTCTGCAACTGGGCGAAATTGGCGTTGGCCTTGAGGTCCGGATAGTTTTCGGCCAGCGCGAAAAGCTTGCCCAGCGCCGCCCCCAGAAGGCCCTGCGCCTGGGCTGTCTCGCCCACGCCCTGCGCGTTCTGGGCTACTCCGCGCAAGCGGATGACCTCTTCCAGAGTGCCCTTTTCGTGCACGGCGTACCCCTTGACCGTGGACACGAGGTTGGGGATCAGGTCCGTGCGTCGCTTGAGCTGCACGTCGATCCCGCTCCAGGCCTCCTGCACCATGTTGCGCATGCGCACCAGGCCGTTGTAGATGAGGATGGCCCACAGCAAAATGGCGGCAACCAGGGCGAGCACGACAAGAAAAGCGATCATGATTCCTCCATGACGAAATGTTTGTGCCCCATGATGTAGAGCAAAGCCCGCCCGTTGAAAAGACGACCCTTGCTTTTTGAGCCGGTCCTTGCCAGATCATCAGTTCCGCAACACTCAATCACGCGCGTGAGGTTCTCATGTCCAATCCCAAGAACTGGATCATCGCCCTGCTCCTTCTGGTCATCGCAGGCCAGGCCTGGCTGCTCCTGGACAAGGACTCAAGCGACGAGCCCAAGGCCCTGTCCGTGATCGGCGTCAGCCTCGACAGCGCCATGCGCACCACCCTGGCAGTGGAATTCGACCAGCCCGTTCCAGACACGGTCCGCGCGCAGGCGCCGCCGGCCGACATCGAGCCCAAGGCCGAGGGGCAATGGGTGTGGACCAATCCCTACACCCTGAAATTCCTGGCCCAGACGCCCCTGCCGCTGGACATGCAATACTCCCTGACCTTGAGCCCCGAAGTCTTTCCGGATGAAATCCTGAACGCGGAACGCACCCGGCTCATCCGCACCGGAAGCTTTGCCGTGCAGGAGATGACCGTGAACGAACTGGCCTCGGAAGCCGGGCCGGACATGGTCGAACTGGAGGGCCGCGTCGTCTTCAACGCGCCCGTGGACCCGACGAATCTGCTGGCGGCCATGAGCCTGCGCGAAGCTGATGGCGCCCCTGTCGAGCTTTCGCTTTTGACCCAGTGGCGCACGACCAGCTTCGGTTTTCGCAGCGCCCCCGTGCGCAAGGACAAGGCCGGACGCACCCTCACCCTGCGCCTGGCTCCTGAGCTGACCGTGGCCGAAAAGAGCCTGGCCCTCGGACAGGAATTCCGCCGGGACATCGAATTGCGCCTGGACCCGGTGCTGCGTGTCGTCGGCGTCAGCCCAAAGGCCGACAAGGACCAGTCGCGCATCGACCTCGAATTTTCCGCGCCCGTCAGCGCCGCCGCCCTGCGCGAGCTGCTGCGCATCGAACCCGAGACCCGAATTTCGGTCTCGGCCCACGGCAAGACTGCGTCCCTGAGCGGCAAGCTCGAACCCGGCAGCACCTGTACGGTCCGCATTGCCAAGGGCCTTGCGGCCGAAGACGGAGCCGTGCTTGAGGCTCCTTTCAGGCAGGATCTGCGCATGCCGGACCTGCCCCCGAGCGTGGACTTCTCTTCCGCCGGCATGTTTCTGCCGCGTCAGGGGCAAGGGCTCCTGGGGGTCGAATACGTCAACGCCGACACGGTGGAACTGACCGTGAGCCGGGTCTTCCCCAACAACCTGAGCACCCTCTTCCAGGACTACGGCTACTCCATCTTCGACAGCAGCGCCGCCCGGGACTCGGTGCCGTATCATCTGGGCAGCGAAATCCACCGCGAAACGTTCAGCGTAAGCTCCGCCTCCAACAAGGTGCAGGAGCGGACCCTGTCCATGTCCGAGCTCATCCCCGACAAGCGTCCGGGCCTCTACAAGCTTGGCCTCAGCCTGCCCGGGGACTATCGCGGCGCCACGCGCTGGGTTCTGCGTACGGACATAGGCCTGGTGGCCAAGGAGGACGGCGCGGGCTTTCTGGTCTGGGCCAGTTCCATCGGAGATCTGCGCGCCCTGGACGGCGTGGAACTGACGCTGCTGAGCTTCAGGAACCAGGTCCTCGGCACCACCCGCACCAACGCCGACGGCCTGGCGCGCATCCCCTACGCGGGGCATGACGACGAACTCGGCTCACCGGCCATGATCCTGGCCCGGCACGGCGAGGACTTCAGCTTCATCGTTCTGGACCGCTTCCGCATCGACACCACGGGGCTCGATGTCAGCGGCGCATCAATCAGCCAGGCCGGATTGCAGGCCTATATCTACGGCAAACGCGACATCTACCGCCCAGGCGAAACCCTGGACGCCGCCGTCCTGGTCCGTGACGGACGCATCGGCACTCCGCCCGATCTGCCCGTGACCCTGGAGCAGCGCGACCCCGAGGGGCGCCTGCTGCGCACCCTGAACCTGGTCCTGGACCGGGGCATGGCCGGACTGAGCCTGGACATCCCGGACTGGTCCCTGACCGGACACTACCTGCTGCAGGCCCTGAGCGGCGGGCAGGTCATCGGCTCCTACGCCTATCAGGTGGAGGAATTCATCCCCGACCGCCTGAGCGTCGAGATCGCCTCGCCCCAGACGCGGGGCGAACCGGGCCAGCTTCTGCCCTTCGAAGTCGTGTCGCGTTATCTCTTCGGACCTGCGGCCGCAAAACTGGCCGTCTCGGTCAAGGCGCGGCTGCTGGCCGCCGACTTCGCGCCCAAGGGCTTTGAGGCTTACAGCTTTGGCGATCCGGGCAAGAGCTTCGAGCCCCTGCCACTCCTTGCCACCGAAGCCCGCCTCGACGCCGACGGGCGGGCCGCCTTCGACGTGAGCATCCCGCAGGATCTGACCCCGCCGCTGGCGCTCTGGGCCGAGTTCACCGGCCGCGTGCGCGAACAGGGCGGACGCGGCGTGACCGCCAGAAAGCGCATCCCTGTGCACGCCTACACCATCTACCCCGGCATCAAGCGGCCAGGGTCCATGGAGCTTGAGCCGCGCAAACGGGCCGTGTTCGAGTTCGTGACGGTGAGCCCGGAAGGCAAGAAGAGCGCACATCCGGAGCTGGTCGCGACCCTCTTTCAGGACCAGTGGCAGACGGTCATGCGCAGGACGCAGTCCGGTTTCAGTTACGAATCCGTGCGCAACCCCGTGGAAATCTCGACCCAGCGCATCGCTCCGGGTGACGGCGCGGGCGCTTTCGCGGTCACGCCCCCGGATTACGGCTCCTACCGGGTGCGCCTGACCGACCCGGCCAGCGGCGCGGCTTCGGAGCTGGAATTCTACTGCGGCGGCTGGGGCTACTCGCCCTGGGCGGTCAAGAACCCGGCCCGTCTGGAACTGATTCCGGACAAGGAAGGATATCTGGCCGGGGAGACGGCCTCCATCCAGATCCGCTCCCCGTTCGCGGGCAAGGCGCTGATCACCGTCGAAGGCCGGAACGTGGAACATCTTGAAATCGTGGAGTTGAACGGAAACACCGGCCAGTTGCGCATCCCGGTGCGCGAGGACTGGCAACCCAACGTGCATCTCACGGCCACCCTGGTTCGCCGGGCCACGGACATCACGCCCGGCAGCGCGGGACGGGCCTTCGGGGCCACGGCCCTGTTCGTGGACAGCCTCTCGAACCGCATGGACCTGCGCGTTGACGCCCCGGAAGAGGTCCGGCCATTGACGGATCTTGAAATCCGGGTCCAGGCCAAACCCCGCTCGCGCCTGACCGTGGCCGTGGTCGACGAGGGCATCATGCAGCTGGCCGGGGGCAAAAACCCGGACCCCTTCGCCCATTTCTACGCCCAGCGCGCCCTGGACGTGATCAGCTACGACAACTTCGCCTTCATGTTCCCGCACGTGGGCGCAGCAAGGCCCCTGGCCGGCGGCGGCGACGATCTGGGCGGAGCCTCCGCCTTCATGCGCACCGAAGGCATCCGCCGGGTCAAGCCCGTGACTTTCTGGTCCGGAGTGCTCGACGCCGACCACACCGGAATCGTCACGCACCGCGTCCGCCTGCCCGATTTCCAGGGAGCGCTGCGCATCGTCGCCGTCGGCAACGAAGGCAAGAGCTTCGGCACGGGCACGGCCATGACCCGCGTGCGCACGCCGCTGGTTCTGACCCCGACCCTGCCCCGCTTTCTGTCCCTCGGGGACGAGATCGAGATCCCCCTGACCCTGCGCAACGACACACCCTCCGGCGGTTCCTTCCGCATCGACGCAAGCGTGACCGGACCGGCCACGCTTGGAGCCATGCCCGGCCCCCTGACCCTTGAACCCGGACAGGAGGATACCGTCTATCTGCCCCTGCGCTGCGGCACGGAGGAAGGCAAGGTCACCCTGAGCTTCATCGCCACGGGAGGCGGCGAGACCGCCACGGCCGGGGAAGAGCTCGATCAGCGCTCGCCCCTGCCCGTGACCCGAACCATGGAGACCACGGCCCTTGATGCGGCGTCGGGCGAAATCGGCGCGCCTGTGCCGGACAGCTTCCTGCCGGGCTCGGTCAAGCGCACGGTACACCTCTCCACCCGGCCGCTCATGCGCTACTCCGGGCATCTGGAGAATCTGCTCGGCTATCCTTACGGCTGCGCCGAGCAGACCGTGTCCAAAGCCTTTCCGCTGCTGCACTTCGGGGCCCTGGCCCGGGAACTGGCACCGGGACGCTTCAATGCCGGAGGTCCGGCCGGGCTGGTTCAGGCGGCCATCCGCCGCCTGCAGACCATGCAGACCCCGTCCGGCGGCTACGCCTTCTGGCCGGGAGGCAGCGATCCCGACCCGTGGGTCTCGGCCTATGTCTGCCACTTCCTGCTGGAAGCACGACTGGCCGGACACACGATCCCCGAGCGCATGCTCGAAAGCGCATTCTACCATCTTGAATCACTGGCCAATCCCGAACCGGGGAGCACGCCGCAAAAAATCGAACAGGCCGCCTACGCACTCTATGTCCTGGCGCTGGGCAAGAAGCCCAATCTTGGCAGTCAGGACTATCTGCGCGCGACCTTTGACAAGTCCCTGAGTGGCGTGGCCAGGACTCTTCTGGCCGGAGCCTATCTGCGGACAAACAACCACGGCGCGGGCTTTGCGCTCCTGCACGCGGCTCCGGCCGTCGACGACGAGCGCCGGGAGAGCGGGGGCAACCTTGGCTCGGGCCTGCGCGACCGGGCGCTCATCGCGCTCATTCTCCTTGAAAGCGTGCCCGACGATCCCCTGCTGCCGGAACTCATGACCCGGATTTCAGGGGAACTTGGCCGGGGCGAATGGCATTCGACCCAGGAGACGAGCCTGGCCTTCATGGCCCTCGGCAAATATCTGGCCGCCCTTGATGACGGACGTCCCTTCGCGGGCACCCTGGCCTGGACGGACGGAGCGCAGACCTTCGGGGACACGATGCTCTTCATGCGGGAGAACATCCCGACCGCAGGCGCGCTGACCCTTGAAAAAACGCCTGCCGACCGGACCGTCTTCGCCACCGTGCTGACCTCGACCACGCCGAAGACTGCGGCCCATGCCGCCTTCAGCCGGGGTATCGAGGTGGATCAGACGCTGCTGCGCGAAGACGGGCAGGCGCTGGTGGACAACGGCGTACGCCAGGGCGATCTGATCGTCATGCGCACCAGGGTGCGCAGCACCTCCGGGCGCATCGACAACGTGGTCGTGCAGAGCCTCCTGCCCGCAGGCCTGGAAGTGGAGAATCCGCGTCTGGCGACCACGGAGCGGCTGGACTGGATGGCGGAAGAAGCCCTCATGGAAGGCCATCAGGATCTGCGCGACGACCGCATCCTCGTCTTCACCAACCTTGATGGAAACGGCTGGAAGACACGCTACAGTGTGCTGAGGGCAGTAACTCCGGGCCGCTTCGCCCTGCCCCCCGTGCAGGCCGAGGCCATGTACCATCCCGGCCTGCGCGGCGGTGGCGCGCTTGAGGCCATCACCGTCCAGAGGGAAACGCCGGTCCCATGAGCAGACTCAGATGGATCGCGGCGGCTCCATGGCGCAAGGCCGCCGCGATCCTCGTTTTGATCCTGGGGCTCCTGGCCTGTCTGGCCATGCTCCTGGACCGCATCTTCCCCTTTCCCGTGGAGCGTCTTGAGGCCCCGGCCGCCGTCCGCGTTCTGGACCGGGACGGCAAGCCGCTGCGCTTCTTTCTGGCCGCCGACGGGATGTGGCGCTTCCCCCTGACCTTGAGCGAAGTCTCCCCGGACCTGACCGCGGCCCTCATTGATTCCGAGGACCGCCATTTCCACCTTCATCCGGGCATCAATCCGCTGTCCGTACTGCGCGCGCTCTGGGTCAATGTCCGGCACGGACGGATCATAAGCGGGGCCTCGACCATCCCCATGCAGGTCGCGCGCCTTGCCGACCCGCGCCCGCGCACGCTGGGGGCCAAGGTCGTGGAGGCGCTGCGCGCCCTGCAACTATGCTGGCATTATCCCAAGGAAAAGATTCTGTTCTGGTACGTCAACCTGGCGCCCTTCGGCTCCAACGTGGTCGGAGTAGGCGCCGCCGCCTGGCATTATTTCGGCAAGGCTCCGGACACCCTCTCCCTCGGGGAGATCGCCCTGCTCTCGGTCCTGCCGCGCTCGCCGACCCGCTACAACCCGATCCGAAACCCCGGCCTCGCGCGGGAGGTCCGGGACCGGGTCCTGGACCGCTTCGCCGCGCATGGCGTCTTCGATCCGGCGCGCGTGGCCGAGAGCAAGACCCGCCCGCTGCCCGGCCGCCGCGTAGCCGTGCCGCAGGACGCGCCGCATTTTAGCCGCTGGGTGCGTTCACGCCTTCCCGAATCGCCCGTGATCCTGAGCAGCCTGGACAGACGCGCCCAGGACATCACCGAGGCCCTGGTCAAGGGACGCATGGACGGTCTGCGTCGTCAGGCCATCGGCAACGCAGCGGCGGTGGTACTCGACATAAAAAGCCGCCAGATCCTGGCCTACGCCGGATCGGCGGACTTCTGGGATGATTCCCGGCAAGGGCAGGTCGACAATGCCCTGTCCAGGCGCTCGCCCGGATCGACCCTGAAACCCTTTCTCTACGCCCTGGCCTTCGACCAGGGGCACCTCGTGCCCGACTCCATGCTGCTCGACGTGCCCACGGATTTCGCAGGCTACGTCCCGGAAAACTACGGCCAGAATTTTCAGGGCCTGGTCAGCGCGCGCACGGCCCTGGCCACATCCCTCAATGTCCCGGCCGCGCGCCTGCTGAACCGCTGCGGGCTTGTCCCCTTCCACGGACTGTTGCGCGAGGGAGGCCTCTCCACCCTGGACAGACCTGCGAGCCACTACGGCTTGTCCATGGCCCTGGGCGGCTGCGAGGTGCGGCTGCTGGAGCTGACCAACCTGTACGCCACCCTGGCCGCGGCGGGGCTGCACCGTCCCGTTTCTCCCCTGGCCGGGGGCCCGGACCAGCGCGAAAAGGACGTCCGGCTTTTCTCCCCCGAAGCCTCGGCCATGACCCTTGGCATCCTGGCCACGACCAGAAGACCCGACCTGCCCGACGCCTGGGAGTTCACCCTCATGGCGCCCAAGGTCGCCTGGAAGACCGGGACATCGTTCGGACACCGCGACGCCTGGGCCGTGGGCGTGAGTCGCGACCTGGCCATCGGGGTCTGGGTCGGCAATCCTGATGGTTCGCAATGCATGAACATCTCGGGGGCGCGCCACGCCGGTCCCCTGCTCTTCGATCTCTTCCGGGCCCTCTCCCCCGGGACGACGCGCCTGCCCTCTTTCCCCACCCCCGCGCTGCAACGCATTCAGGTCTGCGCCGTCAGCAGGGAACGCCCCGGCCCCGGCTGTCCGCTCAGCACGGCCGACGCCATCGCCGGAGTGACCATGCTCCCGGCCTGCGGCATGCACAAAGAGATCTTCGTCAGTCCCGGGTCGGGCCTGCGTCTGCACGGGGATTGCCTGCTCATGAAGGACTCGCGAAAAGAGACCGCGCTGATCTGGCCCCCTGAGCTGGTGGCCTTTCGCCGCGCCCAGGGCCTCAGCCTGCCGGGGCTGCCGGGCATCGACCCCGACTGTCCGGACGTGCCGGATGAGGGCGGACCGGTCATCCAGTCCCCATCCGCGAGCACGCCCTACCAGGCCCGCCCCGACGCGCCCCCGGAGTTTCAGCGTCTGGCGCTGTCCGCGGCCGGGGCAGCGGGCGCGACGGTTCATTACTGGTATGTGGACGGTCGCCACGTGGGCCGAACCGCTCCCGAGACGCCCTGCTTCGTTCCCTTGCAGAGCGGCACGCACGAGGTCGTGGTCACCGACGATTACGGACGCAGCGCCCGCACGACCTTCACGGTGCGCCGGGCAGCCAAGGCTGGCCTTGGCAGCCCGGATGAGCCCTGATAGGCAGGGCTCATCCCGGAGGGTCCATGGCCATCAAGCTGCATCTCGTCTTTCAGGATCGCGTCGGCATCGTCGCCGACCTGTCCCGCCGCATCGCCGACCGCAAGTTCAATATCGTGGCCATGGAAGTGGACCGCGTGGACGATCTGGCCCATGTCTACGTGGAGGCGGAAGACCGGCAGCCCGAAGCCCTGCCCACGGACCTGCCCGAGGCTCTCGGGGACATCCCGGGCCTGCTCACCTCCCGCGCCATCGACACCCTGCCCCAGGAGGAACAGGCCAGGCGGCTGCGCGTGGTTCTGGACAACATCGCCGACGGCGTCGTGGCCGTGGACGCGGCAGGACGGGTCACGACCATCAACGCCGCGGCCTGCCAGATCCTGAACCTGGACCAGGACAGCGTGCCCGGCATGGACGTGCGCGAACTCGAACTCGGGGATACGGCCATTCTGGACAGCCTCGCCGGAAGAGAAAGCGGGGACGTAAAGCGCACCCTGGTCACGCCTTCGGGCCGCTTTCAGTATTTCGCCACCTGCCGCCCCATCCGCGACGCCCAGGGGCACATCATCGGGGCGGTGGAGATCGCCAAGGACATGCAGGAGATCCGCATGCTGGCCCGCAGCATCTCCGAGCCCGCCCAGATCAGCTTCTCGGACATCGTCGGGCAGAACCAGAACATCAACAACCTCATCGGCTACGCCCAGCTCATCGCGGCCACGGACTCCATCGTCTGCATTCGCGGCGCGTCCGGCACGGGCAAGGAGCTCTTCGCCCGGGCCATGCACACGGCAAGCGGACGACCCGGCCCCTTTGTGCCCATCAACTGCGCGGCCCTGCCCGAACAGCTGCTTGAAAGCGAGCTCTTCGGTTACGTGGGCGGAGCCTTCACCGGCGGCCTGAGGGACGGCAAGCCCGGCCTGTTCGAAGTCGCGAGGGAAGGCACCGTCTTTCTGGACGAGATCGGCGACATGCCACTGGCTTCCCAGGCCAAGATCCTGCGAGTCATGCAGGACCACTGCGTACGACGCATCGGAGGATCGCGGGAGATCCCCATTCGGGCACGGATCATTACCGCCACCAACGGCAATCTGGAGAAAATGGTCGAGGAAGGAAGCTTCCGGCAAGACCTGTACTACCGCATCAACGTCCTGCCCATCCATATCCCGCCCCTGCAGGAACGCCTGGACGACTTAGGCCTGCTGGCCGAACATTTCCTGTTCACCCTGGCCTCGCGCATGGGTCGTCCGGTCAAGGCCGTCACCGCCAAGGGCCTGACCAAGCTGCGCGCCCACCACTGGCCGGGGAACGTACGCGAACTCAAGAACGTGGTCGATCGCGCCGCCATCCTCTGTCCGGCGGAGAACATCGACGAACGCTTCCTGATCCTGGCCCACGAGCTTGGCGACGGCATCCCGGGCCAGACCCGGCAAGTCCAGACCGCCGATCCGGGCAAACCCATCAAGGAGCAGCTGGACCGCCTGGAAAAAGACATCCTTGAAAACACCCTGACCCGGGCCAAAAGCGTCCGCCAGGCCGCCCGAACCCTGGGCCTGTCCCACACTGCCATCCTGAACAAGATCAAGAAACACGGCCTGCGCGTGTCCAGGCCGCTGCGCGTCGAATAGATTCAACGCATCGAGATTCAGGAAAAATTTGGGGCGATCCTCAAACCCATGGCGAAAACGGGTCGCGTACCGCACCAAACCACAATCAGCCTTGCCTCTTTTCCTTCACGCCTCTCGGTGATAAAAGAGTGAATCATGGAGTCCAGCACCAAATCCAAGCCATCCCACCGATCCATTCTCATCATCGAGGACGAGGAGTTCATCCGCCTGACCGTCGCCGACCATCTCAAGGACAGCGGGCACAGCGTCGATGAGGCCCCGAGCGGAGCGGAAGGGCTGCGCATGCTCGATATCGACCGTCATGACACGGTTCTTCTTGATTTGCGACTCGGCGACATGGACGGGCATTCCATCCTGGCCGGAATCCGGGAAAAATCTTCCGAGATCCCGGTCATCATCGTTTCCGGAGCCGGGGACATGCACGACGTCATCAAGGCTCTGCGCGCCGGGGCGTCAGACTTTCTGACCAAGCCGATCCTCGATTTCGCCCTCCTCGACCTGGCCCTGGAAAAGGCCTGGGAACGCCTCGATCTGCTTCAGGAGCGCCGCGAATATGCGCGGGAACTGGAAAGACGGGTTCTCGAACGAACCGCCGAACTGGCCGAAACCAACCGCAAGCTCCGGGAAAGCGAAGCGCTTTTTCGCCAACTGGTCGAAAACATAAAAGAGATCTTTTGGCTCCAGCAGCTCAATCCCCCACGCATGCTCTATGTCAGCAAGGCCTGCGAAGACATTCTCGGCGTGTCCGAGGAAGTAATTATGCACGACATCAGGAATCTGGCCGACCGCATCCATCCCGATGACCGTGATCGCGCCCGGCACTTCTACCAGCTTAAAACTCTTGAATATTCCGCCGATGAATATTTCAAATTCATCAGGCCCGACGGAGAGATCCGCTGGCTTCGATCCAAGATATTCCCCATAGCCGACACCGAAGGGGTCTTCACCCGCGTCGCGGGCATCACCGAAGACATCACCGAGCGCGTCGCCGCTGCCGAGAGAGAAAAGGACAATCAGCGCAAGCTCATCCAGGCCGACAAGTTGATCTCACTCGGAACCCTGGCGGCCGGAGTGGCGCATGAGATCAACAACCCCAATCATCTTTTGCGATTGAACGCCCAGGCCCTGGAGCAGATCTGGAAGCTGCTCCGTGAACAGCTTGACGAGTCGAGCCCTGAAATAGCCGCCATATCCATCGGCGGCATGAGCATGGGGCAGCTCGACACGGAAATACCGCGCCTGCTGGGCGGCATGATCGGAGCTTCGGACCGTATCCGCGACATTGTCCAGTACATGAAGGATTTTGCCCGGACGGACACCCAGGGCTTCGACGTGCCGGTCAACGTGGGAGATGTCCTCCGCGCCGCCATTTCCCTGCTGCACAACCAGCTCAAGAACGCGACCGACCGCCTGGAAGTCGGCATCGAAGAGGATCTTCCTCCGGTGAAAGGCAGGCAACAACAGCTGGAACAGGTTTTCATCAATCTGCTCATGAACGCCGCCGAAGCCCTGCCGGACAAAAACGCAGGCATCCATGTCCGCTTGCGCAGGCAGAGTCCACACCAGCTGGAGCTGACAGTCCACGATGAAGGGACGGGAATTTCCCCGCAAGTGATGGGACACATCTTCGACCCCTTCTTCACCACCAAACGCGACTGCGGCGGGCTCGGACTCGGGCTTGCCATCAGCAAGACCATCATCGACTCCCACGGGGGGGAACTTTGCTTTGAACCTGTAGAAAGCGGAGGCACCCTGGCCCGGGTGACGCTTCCGGCAATGGAGACGGGAGCATGAACCTTTATCCCGCTCATCCCGTCCTGCTGGTGGACGACGAAGAAGAAATCCTGGCCAGCCTGAGGGTCACGCTGGCCCTGGCCGGAATCACCAATACCGTCCTCTGCCCCGACGGCTCGGCGGCGCTGGATATCGCCCGGGACAGGGAAGTCGAGGCCGCGCTCCTGGACGTGCTCATGCCCGGCCGCAAGGGAGACGAAATCCTCGAAGGGCTCTTGAACCTCCAGCCCGACCTGCCCGTGATCATGGTCACCGGGGTCGACGACGTGGACCTGGCTGTTTCATGCATGCGCAAAGGCGCCTATGACTACATCCGCAAGCCCGCCGACTCGGAGCGCATCGTCTCCGCCCTGACCAGGGCCTTCGAACTGCGCACCATGCGCCGGGAGCGCCACAATCTTTCCGCCGGATTCCTGAACCCCGCCCCGCCCAAATCCGCAGCTTTCAACGAGCTCGTGACGCACAGCCCGGCCATGTTGCGCATCTTCCAATACTGTGAAGCCATCGCCACGAGCCCGGAGCCGGTGCTCATCATGGGGGAAACAGGTGTGGGCAAGGAGCTGCTGGCCCGGGCCATCCACAATGCCAGCGCCCGCAAGGGAGAGTTCGTGGCCGTAAACGTGGCCGGGCTTGACGATCAGGCCTTTTCCGACTCCCTTTTCGGCCATGTGCGGGGAGCTTTCACCGGCGCGGACCGGGCGCGCGGCGGCTTCATGGAGCGGGCCGCCGGGGGCACGCTCTTTCTGGATGAAATCGGAGACCTGCCTTTGCAGGCCCAGATCAAACTGTTGCGCGTCCTGCAGGAAAGGGAATTCTACCCCATGGGTTCGGATCGGCCCAAACCCCTGACCGCAAGAATCATCTCGGCCACCAATCGACCAGTCGATGAATTGAAAGAAGTTCAGCGCTTTCGCACCGACTTCTATTTCCGCATCGCCACCCACTCCCTGACCATCCCTCCCCTGCGACATCGCCCTGAAGACATCGCCCCCCTGGCGGATCATTTTCTGGCCCAGGCCGCAACGACCTACGGGCACGCCATCGAATTCCCGGCCCGCGTGCTCGAACTCCTGGGTGGATACGCATTCCCCGGCAACATCCGTGAACTGCGAGCCATGATCCTCGACACGGCGGGAAGATCTCAAAACGGCCAGTTCTCCCTCAACGTCCTGGCCGAGAAACTGTCCCAAATCCAGCCCGCGCGGCAAAGCGGCGCTCCAGATCACGTGTTCTCCAACGTTCCGCGCCTTCCAACCCTGAAGGAAGGCTCCGAGGCCCTTGTCGCCGAAGCGCTGAAACGCGCCGGAGGCAATCAGCGTCGGGCGGCCCAACTCCTGGGCATCACGCCGCAGGCCCTGAATTCACGCCTCAAACGCAGATCGTCCTCGTCCGTATAAAGATACGTTGATCCCATTCCAAAATCTTGAGTTTCCTTTCCGCCCTCGGCCCACACGGCCTGCGGCTCCCGCGACATATGGAACATAAAGATACGTTGATTCCATAAACCGCCCTCTTTTTCGCGCCGCTTTCCCAACACGCTGTTTTAAATCATCTTTAAGCACAAAAATAGAATGGCACGTCTCTTGGTAATCGCATTCCAGGAGGTGCCCCATGGACACATCGAACCAAACAACAACGCCCACGGTCCTGCTCATCGATGATGAGCGGATGAACCGTCTGATCGTTGGCGACTACCTCCGCGACAGCGGCTACGCGGTTCTCGAAGCGGAATCCTCATCCGAGGGGTTGCGCATTTTCGATAATGCCCGGCCCGATATCGTCATCACCGACCTGCGCATGCCGGGAGGCGACGGGAATCAAGTCGTCACGCGGTTACAGAATGTCGCGCCCGACACCCCGGTCATCATCATATCCGGAACAGCAAACCTGGAAGAGGCGCTGTGCATGCTGCGCGAAGGAGCCAGTGATTTCATCACCAAGCCGGTGCGGGAAATGGACCGCATCAAGCACGCCATCGACGCGGCCATGAAAAAAGCGCACCTGCATCGGGAAAACCGCCTCGTCAAATCCGCCCTGGAAGACGCAATTCAACAACAGACGCATGAATTGCGGGATCTCAACGCGAAACTCAAGAATGCCCTTGAATCCACGGTCAACGCCCTGGGCGTCATCGTGGCCCAGAAAGACCCCTACACCGCCGGACACAACGATCGGGTGGCACGTATCGCCATGACCCTTGGCCATTCCATGGGTCTGTCCCGGGACCGCATCGACACCCTGCGCGTGGCCGGGAACCTCCACGACATCGGCAAGATCAGTGTTCCCGGAGAAATTCTGAACAAGCCGGGCAGGCTCACGCAGGAAGAATTCGAGAGGGTCAAGGTCCACCCGGAAACAGGCTTTGAAATACTCAAGGACATCCCTTTCCACGGACCGGTGGCGGAAATCGTGCTCCAGCACCATGAGCGCTACGACGGCACGGGATATCCGCGCGGGCTCAAACGCGACGAAGCCATGCTCGAAGCGCGCATTCTCGCCGTGGCGGACATCTACGAAGCCCTCACCTCGGACCGCCCATACCGGCAAGCCCTTCCACACGAACAGGCCATGGCGCACATCATCCGAGAAGCCGGCAAGCAGATCTGCCCTCTCTGCGCTTGTGCCTTCATCGCCGCAAACAAATCAGGAGTGCTCTCCGCCATCGCCAGAAACGAACATATCGAAAATATTGCAGACCATGAAAACACGCATCCATAACCTCATTCGAGATTCATACATAACAAAAACTGCCAAGTGTATCCAAAAATACATGAAACAAAACACTTCAAAGCAAACTTTGCAGCCAACAATACTTTGTTAAACAAATTGCACAATGCGGAGACACATCTCATGGCAAAATTCACGATTCGAACAAAACTGATCGGTGGAATGCTGCTCCTTGTGAGCTTGGTTTCTTGCGGACTGGGCTACATCGCTTTCAACCGCGCCAAGCACGCCGCCTTTATCCAGGCCGAGGAGAACATCATCGCCGTGGCCAGATACGGCGGCGAGCTGGCCAAAAACCGCCTGGATTACCACGTCGTAGTTCTGCAGGGCATTGCCAATCGCCACGTGATCCGGTCCATGGACTGGGCGCTGCAACGGCCGGCTCTGGAGAGCGAGATCGCCAGAATGAAGTATCAGGGAATGGGCATCGTCGATGCGGACGGCATGGCCCGCTACTCCGACGAAAGCAGAGCCGACCTGAGCGACAGGGATTACTTCAAACAGGCCATGTCTGGCCGGACAGGGTTCTCGAGCGTCATCATCAGCAAGGTGACGAACACGCCGGTCATCATGGCCGCAACGCCGATCACCGACAATGCTTCGAACGTCCGGGCAGTTCTTGTCGCACGCCTCGACGCAAATCTGCTGAGCGACATTACGGACGGCATCAAATACGGCCAGAGCGGCTATTCCTTCATCGTCGATGACCAAGGGACCGCCATCGCCCACGCCGATCGTCAGTTCGTCCTGGAACAACGCAACTTCATCGCGGAGAGCAAGACCAATCCCGAATTCACCGCCGTGGCGAAAATGCTTCAGCGCATGACCAAGGGCGAGACCGACTTCGAGCAGTATCCGTTCATGGGCAAGGACCGCTTCTTTGGCTTCGCCCCCATCAAGGGCACAGGGTGGTCCATCGCCGTCGGAGGCCTGGCAGAGGAGATTCTGGCCCCGATTCACGAAATGCGCTGGATGATCGGGCTGGCTTCCGTGGTGTTCTTCATGGTCGGCATCGGCATGGCGCTGCTCATCGCCAGAGCGGTCCTGAGCCCGGTCAAAACCTGCGCCAACCTGCTGAGGGACATCTCCGAAGGCGAAGGCGACCTGACCAAACGGCTGCCTGTCGAAGCAAACGATGAAGTCGGTCAATTATCCCAATACTTCAACAACTTCGTCTCAAAACTCCAGATCATCATCGGCAGCATCGCCGACAACGCCCGGACCGTGGCCTCCTCAGCCACGGAACTCTCGGCCGTGAGCAGCCAGTCGACGCAAAGCGTCCACGCCCTGTCCGCCAAGACGTTCACGGTGGCCTCAGCCGCCGAGGAAATGAGCTCCAACATAGCATCCGTCGCCGCAGCAATGGAGCAAACCACGTCAAACCTCGCTTCCGTAGCCGCAGCCACCGAACAGATGACTTCCACCATTGGCGAAATCGCGGAAAACACGGAACGCGCGAACACCACGACCGAAGGCGCGGCAAGCCAGGTGGACAGTTTCGCCTCCGTGCTGCGCCACCTTGGCGAAGCCGCGCAAGAGATCGGCAAGGTCACGGAGACCATCTCCGCCATTTCGTCGCAGACCAATCTGCTGGCCCTCAACGCCACCATCGAGGCGGCCAGGGCGGGAGATGCAGGTCGTGGATTTGCCGTAGTCGCCAATGAAATAAAGGAATTGGCGCTTAAGACAGCCGAAGCGACCAGCGACATCAGGGAACGCATCGGCGGTATCCAATCCGCGACAGGCAGCGCCGTTAACGACATCGACCGGATCGTGAACGTGATCGGCGAGGTGAATTCCATTGTCGGAAACATAGCCGCCGCCATCGAGGAGCAGTCCGCCGTCACCCGCGAAGTGGCGAACAACATCGCCCAGGCGACCGAAGACGTCCAGGACGCCAACCTCAGATCCACGGAAATGTCCACTGTGTCCCGGGACATCACCCGGGACATCAACGCCATCGACACGGTCACAAACGACATCAGCTCCGGCGGAGAACAGGTTCAGACTAGCGCCGAGGAGCTCTCGAAGCTTGCCGAAGATCTGAACGGTCTGGTGGGGCAATTCAAGATTTAGGCGGCGGCACGCAGCAGGCCAGTTCTCCTGGACGACGAGGCTCCACGACTCGGAATCCAGAATACAGGCCGGGACGGCAGCACCCCGCCATGGTGGCTGTCCGCGTCCATGATTTTCACAGTCAACACCCGTAACCAAACACGTACAAGGAGATTTCCCATGCAATGGTTCATCAACATGCGCATCATGAGCAAGCTTTTGCTTTCTTTCGCCATCACTTTATCCATCATGGCCGGCCTGGGCTGGTTTGCAAGCACCCAGATGTCGCGGGTCAACGAGAAATCCACAGAAATCAGTGGCAACTGGCTTCCCAGCGTCCAGGCTTGTGGAGAGCTTAATGCGCTAATCCTCGAAGTTCGCAATGCAGAATATGGACATGCCATCTCAGAAAATGAAAAAGATATGGCTCAATACGAACAGCGTATCGAGCAATACAAGGCTGAAATACAAAATATCAGGGCTATGTATGAAAAACTACCCAGCCTGGAAGAAGAAAGTCGCCTTTATGAGGGTTACAAGAACCACTGGAACCTTTATATAAAAGAAAACACAGCGATAGTAGCCCTCTCACGTGCCAACAAGACTCAAGAAGCGGTAAATGCCATGCGCGGCACCTCTCGGATCGAATACTATGCTGCCAAAGAGGCTCTGGAAAAAATCATCCAGATCCAGAAGAACGCCTCCGATGCCGCCAGCGCCGAAGCCGACGTGATATACTCCAACGCCCGCACCTCCATCATCATCGCCAATACCATCGCCATTCTTGTCGGGGTTCTGCTGGCCTTTCTCGTAGCACGGGTCATCACTCGCCAGTTGGGCACGGAACCAGGCGTCATCGCCACCGTCGCGGGACGGATCGCCAATGGCGACCTGGCCATCGCGTTCAACGACACCACGCGTCATATCGGCGTCTATGCCGACATCAAACGCATGTGCGAACGTATTCGTGAAATCGTGGCCGAGGTGCAAGGCGCCTCTGAAAACGTGGCGTCAGGTTCCGAGGAAATGAGCGCCTCGGCCGAGCAGCTTTCCCAGGGTTCCACAGAGCAGGCCGCTTCCGTGGAGGAAGTGTCCTCCAGCATGGAACAGATGGCCGCCAATATCAGGCAAAATGCCGACAATGCCGGACAAACCGAAAAAATCGCCCTCAAGGCGGCCCATGACGCCGACGCAAGCGGCAAGGCAGTCGTCCAGGCTGTGGACGCCATGAAGAACATCGCCGAGAAAATCTCCATCGTCGAAGAGATCGCCCGTCAGACCAACCTGCTGGCCTTGAACGCCGCCATCGAGGCTGCGCGCGCTGGTGAACACGGCAAGGGCTTCGCGGTGGTCGCGGCCGAAGTGCGCAAACTGGCCGAACGCAGCGGCACCGCAGCGGCCGAGATCAGCGAACTGTCTTCCTCCACGCTGAGCGTTGCCGATCAGGCTGGCCAAATGCTGGTCAAGCTGGTCCCGGACATCCAGCGCACGGCCGAACTGGTGCAGGAGATCTCCGCCGCCTCCAACGAGCAGAACGCGGGTGCGGAACAGATCAACAAAGCCTTGCAGCAGCTTGACCAGGTCATCCAGCAGAACGCCTCGGCCTCCGAGGAAATGGCCTCCACCTCCGAGGAGCTGTCCAGCCAGGCCGAGCAACTGCAAAGCACCATCAGCTTCTTCCGTCTCGGCGTCGATACGGACAGGGCGGTCCGTCAAACGACTCGCCTGACCCGGCCGCAGCCTGCCCGCAAAACCCCAAAGGCGCTGGTTTCCAAAGCCCCGGCCAGCGGTCTTGCCCTGGACATGGGACGCGACGATGAAGACGACGACTTCGAACGCTTCTAACCAGAGGACGAGACAAGCAATGAACGACAACACTATCCTGCAATATCTGACCTTCGCCCTGGGTGATGAGGTTTTCGCCCTCGAAACCGGGTTCGTGCGCGAGGTCATCGAACTCGTGCCCGTGACCCGCATCCCCAAGACCCCGCCGTTTCTGCGCGGAGTCATCAACCTGCGCGGGCACGCCGTGCCCGTGGTCGACCTGCGCGTCAAATTCGACTTGCCACAAATCGCGGACACGGTGAGCACCTGCATCATCATCGTGGATGTGGAAATTGAAGGCGAGCAGTGCCACGTGGGCGCCATCGTCGACTCCGTGCTCGAAGTCTTCGAGATGGCAAACGACCAGATCACGCCTCCGCCGCGCATGGGCACGGCCATCCGCGCGGACTTCATCCGAGGCATGGGCAAGCAGAACGAGGAATTCATCATGATCCTCGACATCGGCAAGGTGTTCTCGTCCGAGGAGCTTTGCTTGCTGGGTGAGGCCGAACCCCTCGAAACCGACTCGTAACCGGGGGCGCCCCTGCGGCGCCCCCCAACCCCCGATTCCGAGCCACAGGGACCCTTGCGGTCCGGTGGAACGGAAAGAACATACACCCGCCAGGAGACTTCGATGTTTTCGTGCACCGTCACGGCCGATCCAGGACATGTGGTCGTAAAATTGTCCGGCGACCTCATTGTGGAACATTCCAGGGAAATCCACGCCGAACTGCTGACCTGCCTGTCCCGGGAGAACGCCATGACCATTGACCTGGGGGAATCGGCCCGGATCGACCTTTCCTTTGTCCAGATCCTGTCCGCCCTGCTCAAATGTCCGGACAGGAACGTCAGGATTGCAAACCTGCCCCTGCACGTGACCGACACTGCCGGAGTTCTGGGAGCGGGTGATATCATCAGGGAACTCTCAACCCGAACAGAGGACAATGCATGAGCAAGACCATCATGACCGTCGACGACTCGGCCAGCGTCCGCCAGATGGTCAGCCTGACCCTGAAGGACGCCGGTTACGCCGTCATCGAAGCCCGCGACGGCAAAGACGCCATGGCCAAGTTGTCCGGACCCGTGGACATGATCCTGACCGATCTGAACATGCCCGGCATGGGCGGCATCGAACTCATCCGCGCCGTGCGCGCCACGCCGCAGTACAAGTTTACGCCCATTGTCATGCTGACCACGGAATCGCAGGCCTCTGCCAAGGAAGAGGGAAAATCGGCCGGAGCCACCGGCTGGATCGTCAAGCCCTTCAAACCGGATCAGCTCCTGGCCGTTGCCAGAAAGCTGCTGCGCTAGCCCATCAACCCGGAGTCAGAGATGTTCAGAGAAGAAATGCACCGTCAGGCATTCAAGGAAGAAGCGCTGGAGCTTCTTGGCGAGCTTGAAACCTCGCTGCTGGAACTGGAAACGGACACGACCAATGACAACGTCATCAACCGGGTCTTCCGCGCCATGCACACCATCAAGGGTTCCGGCGCCATGTTCGGTTTCGAGAATGTCGCTTCTTTCACCCACGAAGTGGAGACGGTCTTCGATCTGGCGCGGACGGGCCATATTGAAGTTACCAGGGAACTATTGAGCCTCACGCTCCTGGCCAGGGACCACATCCTGGCCATGGTCGAAGGAAAAGATTCGGGCCCGGGGGCTGAGGAGGTCATCCGGGGGCTCAGGGCACTCAATCCGGAACACAAGCCCCTCGAAGCCACGCCAACCCGCGAACCGCTTACGTGCGCCATGAACCCGAACCTGCGTACCTGGCGCATCCGCTTCGCCCCACCCAAAAACCTGTTCATGAGCGGGACCAACCCGGCCTCCCTTCTGGAAGAGCTGTGCGAGATGGGCGAGCACCACGTCATCATGCATTTAAAGGACATCCCCGCCCTGCCCAAGCTCAATCCCGAGGACTGCCTGGTCTGGTGGGACATCATCCTGACCACGACCGGCAGCGAGGACGAAATCCGCGACGTCTTCATCTTCGTGGAGGAAGACAGCGACCTGACCATCCAGATGGTCGGAAGCTGCCAGGGCATCGATGAGGAATCCTACAAGCTCATCGGCCAGATCCTGGTCGAGAAGAACGACATCACCAAGGACGCCCTGGAGCGGATCCTGCTGGAGCGCAAACCCATCGGACAGCTTCTGTCCGAGGCGGGACTGGTCAGCGCAAGTCAAGTCGAGGCGGCCCTGGTCGAGCAGCAGGAAGTCAAGCGCCTGCGCCAGACGGCCAGCGCCGAGGCCCAGCAGACTTCAAGCATCCGCGTCCCGGCGCAAAAGCTGGATTATCTGGTGGATCTGGTCGGAGAGCTGGTCACGGCCCAGGCGCGACTGACCCAATTTGCCAGCGAACAAAGCGACGCAAGGCTGCAAGCCATTTCCGAAGAAATCGAGCGGCTCTCCGACGAACTGCGCGACAATACCCTCGGCATCCGCATGTTGCCCATCGGGTCGACCTTCAGCCGCTTCAAACGCCTGGTCCGGGACCTCTCCCAGGAGCTCGGCAAGCGCATCGTGCTTGAAACCCACGGCGAGGACACCGAGCTGGACAAGACCGTCATCGAACGCCTGAACGATCCCTTGGTACACCTGCTCAGGAACAGCATCGACCACGGCATCGAGAGCCCAGAGGAGCGCCTGGCCCGGGGCAAGAATCCCGAGGGTCTGATAGAGCTTTCGGCCGAGCACTCCGGAGGCGAGGTGCTCATCCGCATCATCGACGACGGCGCGGGCATCGACCCAGAACGCATCCGGGCCAAGGCCGTGGAAAAAGGCATCATCGCTGCGGACACGCTCATGTCGGACAAGGATGCGCTCATGCTCATCTTCGCGCCGGGCTTCTCCACGGCCGACAAGGTCACCAGCGTTTCAGGGCGCGGCGTGGGCATGGACGTGGTCAAGCGCAACATCGACGCCCTGCGCGGCCGCATCTCCCTGGAGAGCGTTCCCGGCCAAGGCACGACCATCTCCGTGCGCATCCCCCTGACCCTGGCCATCATCGACGGTTTGCAAGTTCAGGTCGAGAACAGCTATTTCATCATGCCCCTGTCCGCCGTGGAAGAATGCGTGGAGCTCATCCGCAAGGACAAGGACCGCGCCGATCTGATCAACCTGCGCGGC